>DATKHW010001005.1:0-7661 GCA_035546275.1 Gemmataceae bacterium | reverse complement strand
GGAGCGGATCAAGGCCCTGGGTGGCGGCATCGCCGTCCAGGACCGCATAGCTTTCCAGGGTGAGTACTTCATTGACCGCTACGGCAGGAAGGCGGCGGAACACGCCCCGCCGATCCGCCGGATGCTGGCGATGGGCATTCCCGTCGGGGCAGGGACCGACGCAACCCGCGTGGCCAGCTACAACCCGTTCGTGTCGCTGTACTGGCTGGTCGCGGGCAAGACGGTCGGCGGCACGGCGCTGTACCCCGAGGCGAACCGCCTGGACCGCGCGGAAGCCCTGCAGCGCTACACCGTGGGCAGCGCGTGGTTCTCGGGCGAAGAGGACGCGAAGGGCACGGTTGAGGTGGGCAAGCTGGCGGACCTCGCGGTGCTGTCGGCGGACTACTTCTCGGTCGCCGAGGAGGAAATCAAGGGCATCGAGTCGGTCCTCACCATCGTGGGGGGCAAGGTGGTCTATGGGGCCGGGGAGTTCAAGCGGCTAGACTCGCCGGCTCTGCCGGTCAGTCCCGGCTGGTCGCCGGTTGGGGTGTACGGCGGCTACCACCAAGCGCAACCAGCCCACGTTCATCAGTCCGCGCAGCACGGCCTGCTGCACCAACTTCTCCGCGCCCTCGCGGAGAAGACACGCGGGCTGGCCGCGCGCCCCCGGGCGGTGGGGTTGCCGTGCGAGTGCTTCGCATTCTGAGCGGGACAAGTGGAGAATATGCGGCGAAGCTGCCGATTACTCCGATAACGACGGTTCAGAGCTTCACGCGCCTGCGGGTCGCAGCGGGTACGCCGTGCTATGGGAGGAACCGCCCGTGGGCTATCCTTGCCGCCATCGGAACGTGTCGCTCGCCGGAGCGGCTCTGCTGTGGGGACTGGCCATCGCGTCGCCCGCCGCCTGGGCACAGCAGATGGCCGCTCCAGCCGTGAACGCACCGGAGGCCGGCGCCGAAAAAGAGCAATGCGCGCAGGGGCAGGGAGGCGACCAGGGCACGGCCCCGAAGTGCGGCTCGGACGGCCAGTCCGACGAGAAATCGAAGACGGAAGCGACGCCGCCCGCGTACAAGCTGCTGCGCTACGAGGAGGACTACAGCTACCTCAAGGACCCCAGCCGCCGCACGGACTTCTGGGACCCCATCAAGTACATCCCCCTGTGGGACCGTGACGACTGGTACGTGTCGCTGGGCGGCGAGGTGCGCGAGCGGTACGAGTTCGTCCATGACCAGGGCGCGGGGCTGCCGCCCGCCAACGCGGAAGGCGACAACGGCGACCTGCTCCAGCGTTATCTGCTCCACGCCGACGTCCACCTCGGCCCCTACTTCCGGTTCTTCGGACAAATCGTCACCGGATTGGAGGAAGGGCGCATCGGCGGGCCGCGCCCCGACATCGACCAGGATCCATTCGGCTTTCACCAGGCGTTCGCGGACTTCGTCCTCCCCCTCGCCGCGGAGAAGGACACGCTCACCGCCCGGCTCGGGCGTCAGGAGTTGGAGTACGGGTCGGGGCGGCTCATCGACGTGCGCGACGGCGTGAACCTGCGCCTGTCGTTCGACGCCGCACGGCTCCTCTGGCACACGGGGGACTGGGAGGTGGACGGCTGGTGGGGCCGACCCGTTCTCAACCGGCTCGGCGTCTTTGACGACATCCCCGACCCGGCCCGCGCTTTCTGGGGCGTGTACGCAGTCGGCCCGCTGCCGCTCCTGCCCAAGGGCAACGTCGATCTGTACTACCTGGGCTTCGAGAACAAGGACGCCGTCTACGCTCAAGGGCCGGGCTACGAATTACGGAACACGCTCGGCACGCGGCTCTGGGGAAGGCCCTTGCCGTGGGAGTACAACCTCGAATACGACTGGCAGTTCGGCACGTTCGGATCGGGCGCCATCGAAGCATGGAGCGCCGCGCACGCCATTCGCTACAACTTCAGCGACCTGCCGCTCAAGCCGCGCCTCGGTCTTCGGTTCGACTTCACCAGCGGCGACGACAACCCGGCTTCACCCAACCTCCAGACCTTCAACCCGCTGTTTCCCTCGGGCATGTACTTCAACCTCCTCAATCCGGTGGGGCCGCTCAACATGATCGACCTGCACCCGACCATCGACCTGTATGTCGGAGAGAAGCTCACGTTGTCGCTGGACTGGGACTTCTTCTGGCGGGAGAGCCTGGGCGACGGCGTATACAGCATCTCCGGGGCGCCCTTGCGCACCGGCGTCGGCGGAGGGCGCTACGTCGGCAACTCGCCCTCGGTCACCGGCGTCTGGGACGCGACGCGGCACGTCTCGCTGCTGACCCAGTACGTTCACTTCTTCCCGGGCCCGTACTTCCAGGCCAATCCGCCGGACAAGGAAACCGACTACTTCACCGTGTGGCTCGACTACAAGTTCTAACGAAGCTTCCCGCTGGAGGACACCATGAGACTCACCCGCTGCGCGTCGCTGCTCGCCGTCGTCATCCTGACGGGGCTGGCCTGGCCGGACGAGACCCCTGACAAGGTCAAAGAGACGGCGCTCGAGGCCCCGAACAACGTCGCCGTGAAGGTGCGCATGGAGGGGCCGTACACCGCGGACGCGCCCTTGCAGGTCGTCTGCTACTTCAAGTACACCCCGGAAGGGGCCAAGAGGATGGGCGGCGCGCCCGTCGAACTCGACAAGCGGCTCGGCGGCGTGATCGCCTCCCTCCGCGAGCGCGGCGAGTTCGGGGGGGACCAATTGGAAACGATCCTGCTCACCCCGCCCAAGGACGCGATCAAGGCGAAGGCGCTGCTCCTCGTCGGGCTCGGGGACGAGGACTCGCTGTCGCTGGAACTGATGGAGGGGGTCGGCCGGGTCGCCCTGCGGGAAGCGGCCCGACTCGGCGTCAGCCGGGTCGCCTTCGCGCCCCTCATCCGAGACCAGGGGAATACGAAGTTCGGCACGGGAGACGTGGAGACGGCGGTCGTGCGCGGGATGCTGTTGGCCTACGACACGGAGAAGCGGCTCCAGAAGGAGGGGCTCGGGAAGCCCTATACCCTGGAGGAGTGGTGGGTCGAGGCCGGCCCCGCCTACTTCGACGAGACCGTTGCCGGCGTGAAGAAGGCATCCGCGGAAGCGACCGACCTCATCAAGGCACGCGAATCGAAGCCGTACGCGTCCGAGAAACGGTGAGGTCGCACCATGACCCAAGGGAATAGCCGTGGCGCGATCGGTCTGATGCAGGGCGCCGCGGATGCCTCCGCGTACGCCCCGCTGCGCCAGCCCGTCTTCCGCGCACTGTGGATGCGCTGTTGATGATAATCCTCATGCGCACCTCGGTCGGCCGAAGGGCGCGCGGCCGTCGCCTCTCAACGCAACCCCCCGGAAATGTACAGGGTTTCCCCCGTGGTGAAGGCCGATTCGGGGGACGCCAGGAACACCACCGCAGGGGCGACGTCTTCCGGCCGGCCGATGCGGCCGAGCGGCGTCTGCGCCTCCGCCCCCTTCTGGAAATCGCTGCCGGCAATACCGGAGGTGTGCAGGCCCTCGGTTTCGATCACCCCGGGGGCGACGGCGTTGACGCGGATCTTGCGCGGGCCCAACTCCGCGGCCAGAGCTCGCGTGATCGCGTTCACGGCTGCCTTGGAGGCGCTGTACACGGACGTGTTCGGCGGCGTCAGCGCGGCGGCCACCGAGCTGATGTTGACGATGCTGCCGCCGGCGGGGCCGAACTGCTTGACGGCCTCCTGCGTCGCCAGCAGCAGGCCGAGCACGTTGAGGTCGAAGTGCTTGTGAAAATGCTCGACGCTGATCGCCCCCAGCGGGGCGAACTCGTAGACGCCGGCGTTGTTCACGAGGATGTCGAGCTTGCCGAACGCCTTCTTCGACTCGGCGAACAGGCGGCGAACGTCCTCCGGTTTTGAGACGTCGGCCTGCACGGCGACGGCCTCGCCGCCCGCCTGCCGGATGCGGTTGACGACCGCCTCCGCGCCGGTCTTGCTGCTGGCGTAGTTGACCACGACCGCCGCGCCGGCCGCCGCCAAATGCTCGGCGACCGCGGCGCCGATGCCCTTGGACGCGCCCGTGACGACGGCGACTTGCCCTTCCAGTTTCTTGACATGACATTACTCCTTCATGCTGGGATGATCCGGTCTCGCCGCCATCGGCGCCGGGACGTGCGCGACATCCCGTGCGGCGCCGACGACGGCGGGTCCGCGGGACTCCGACTCCTCGGCGACGGCGCGGCCGGTGCCGGGGCTCACTCCGGTGACGATGACGACAGGCGTGCCCGTAACGGGATCCCCGCAAGTGTTATGCCTCTTTGACCGGCGCCTCCTCCGCGGCCACGACAGTGAACGCGTCAACCTCCGGCCATGCCCGCCGCAGCTGGCGACCGGGTCGGCGGCGGCCGCACGCGCCGGAGTAGTTGCGGGCGGACCTGGCCGCCTGGAAAAAGGCGCTCGACGAGGATGCGGTCGGGACTCGCAACACGGTGCAGTGGATTGGGACGTGGCGGGGCGACCCGGACCTTTCAGGTTTGTTCGAGCCGTCGGAACTGGAATGGCCGCCCCCGGACAAGCGGTAGGACTGCGTCATACTGCCGAATGAAATCGGCCGTTTGCTCGCCCGCGCCGTGGGCGTCACGCCGAATCGCACGGATCAGCAATCGCTTTAGCGGGACACCTCGACCGCGCCGGGGCGGGCGCGGCCTACCGGCCTGCCCGCCTCCCGTTCTGTTTGGCCATACAACGAGCCCGCGCCCGGTGCTCACATCGGTTCGCCCCACCTCCGCACGAACCGCACTTCCGCCAATCTGCTTCGGACACATCGCCCGAAGCGACCCGGCCAAAACCCGTACCGCGCGGCGGTCCGAAACACCAAAGGACCGTAGCCAAACACACTTCGGTCGATGCGACCTCAGCAGATTGGCGGGAGTGCGGTTCGTGCGGAGGTGTGGCGGACGACGCGCGCAACGGACAATCACGGCAGCTTCCCGCGGCCATGCCGCCATCACACGAAAGCGCCCAGCCAGCAGCTGCTCCCAAAACCGGGTGGTCTGTTACGCAAGAGAAACTACAATGTCGTGCAGTAATGAACCAAGTGTCCATTGGTACGCGGGAGGCGCGTTATGGAAAAGCTATTCGGAAACCCCAGCACGCTGTTTGCGGCCGCCGTCGGCCTGGCGGCGTTCTTGGGTGTCACCCACTTCGCTCCGGCCGACGATAGCGCGGCCAAGCCCTACAAGATTCTTTCCACCACGCAGATTCCCGCCGCCGGGAGGATTGACTACGTCACGGCGGACAGCGTCAACCGCCGGGTTTATGTCGCCTGCGGCGACGCGGTCAGCATTTTTGACCTCGATACCTACAAACTCGCGGACACCCTGGCCAAGGCGTCCGGGCACGGCGTCGCGATCGACCCGGAGAACCAAACCGGTCTGGTCTCCGGCAATCCCGCGACCTTTTTCAACACAAAGACACTCGAAGTGATCAAGACGGTTCCGGCGCCGGGTGCAGACGGCTATCTCTTTGACGCCCCGACCCATCACTTTTTTATTCTGAGTCACCGTGCTCCCAACCTCCTCGTGGTCGATTCCAAGGACGGTTCGATCGCCGGCAAGGTGGACGCCATCGGCCCCGACGGCGCCAATGCTGCCGTCGAGCAGGGCGTCGCGGACGGCGAGGGACATCTCTATTTTGACGTGGCCAACGCGCACCACATCGCCGTGGTGGACGCCAAAACCCTCACCGTGACCGGCCATTTCGACCTCGGTGAAAAGGGCAACGGGCCGGCGGGTCTGGCCATCGATACCAAGAACCACGTTCTTTTCGCGATGTGTCGCGGCGGAATGGGCGGCACGCCCACGTGTGTGATCCTCAGTACGGTCGATGGCAAAATCATCACCACCCTGCCTCTGGCGGGCGGCAGCGACGGTGCGGTTTTCAATCCTGGCACCATGGAGGCCTTTAGTTCGCACGGCAACGGCACGCTGAGCGTAATCAAAGAAAACAGCCCCACTGAGTTTGTGCTGGAAGAAACCGTGAAGACCAAAGCCGGCGCCAAAACCTGCACACTGGATGCCAAGACGGATCATGTGATCGTGATCACGCGCGAAGCCGCTCCCGGAGCCGAAGGCCAGGGCGGCCCGCAGCTCCTGGATGTAATGTTTATTGGTCGATAAGCGATCCTTGCCTCCTCCGGTCCTCTTGACCTCCGCGCGCACGCCCAGATTACTAGCGCGCTGAGGGCCGACACGCCGAGGTGAATTCGCGTCGAGGCATTTTCTGCTGCGGCCCTCTCGACCTGCGCACACAGGGTCGGGACCCCAACCTGCTGAGGTCCGACACACCGCGGTCGATCAGTCCGACGCACCGAAGACCGCGACGCAAACTCACCTCGGTGTGATTGACCGAAGTAACCAGGGTGTTTCGCGCAACCTGCGTTGGGCCAACACGTCAACGCAGGTTTCCGACTGGAGTGGTAGCGGACGTTCTTCAAGAGCCGCGCATCTGCGTAAAGCAGCGATCGAGGCCGGCATGAGAGTCTACCCGCGGGCCGATTCGGCTCGATGCCGAATCGACAACGCACCGGCACGCTCTACCCCTGGCGCTCAGGAAAAGGCGTGCTATGAAAGGCGGTTGGGCAACGGGAACTCGCCCTTCCCGCCGCCCCGATTTTCACGGATTCGTCGGCGGGACCGGCGGCGAGGTGAGGTCGAGGTCGGGGCGATGCTGGCGTGCCCATTCGACGAATTCCCACTGGTTGGCGAAGGTCTCCCCGCATTGCCAGCCGAGCTGACGGACTATCACCTGCCGGGCCGGCTTTACGCATGTCGGCATCTTGAGGAGATCAACCAGCTGCTGCTCCGTGAGGCGGCCTGGCAGCGGCCGCGACGACTCCTCCAGCGGGCCCAGGCTAACAACAGAGGCAGGTGAGACGGCGGCGGCGTTGCCGACCGCCAGTGCGAGGGAATTGACCCGCTGCGAAGTCTCCTCCGGACCTTCCCGATCGACCAGGGCCGTCAACGCTTCCATTAGAGGCTTCGGCCCGCTGTTATCGCTGGGCATCGCATTCACGGCCAAGCGGGCGGCGACAGATGCCTGCCGGGCGGCCTCTCCGGGTTCCAACCGCGTTGCCTGCGCGGCCACCGCCTGCGCCAGTTCGCGCAGGGCATAGGTGTTGTCATTGGTCCTCGCCATGGCGTCCAGAGCCACTTGGCCGGCGGCCGACGCCTCTGCGGGTTGCAGCCGTGGCGCCAACGCCGCCAATGCCAGCGCCAGATCGTACAGGGAATTGAAGTCGTTCGTCTTGGCCGCTGCGTCCAGGGCCAGGCGGGCGGCGGCCGAGGCCTGCCGGGCGGCCTCCCCAGGCGGCAGCCGCGGCGCCAGCAGCATTAAAGCCGCCGCCAGATGCTGTATGTGGGCGGGGTAGTTCGTCTTGCCCATCGCATCCACGATCTGGTCGGCGGCGAACGCTGTCTGAGCGGCGGCCTCCGCAGGCGCCATTAGCGGCGCCAACGCTGCCAACGCATCCGCCATGTCGTACAGGACGCCGGGGTTGGGCGTCTTGACCATGGCGCCCACGACCTGGCGAGCGGCGGCCGAGGCCCGCCGGGCGGCCTCCGCGGGTTCCAGCCGCGCCGCCAGAGCGGCCACCGACCGTGCCAGATACCGCATGGCGTAGACGTTGTTCGCCTGGGCCAGGGCGTCCATGGCTTGGCGGGCTCGG
>DATKHW010001004.1:0-2574 GCA_035546275.1 Gemmataceae bacterium | reverse complement strand
GGGTCTCGCTGACGCTCGACCCACCCTCCAATGACGACCGCCCGCGGCCTTGACCGCCGGCCGGATTCCGTTAGAAAAATATAATCCGCCCTGGTTCTTCCCATTTGGCTTCCTCTCGCCGGCTCGGCGTTCCGCCGACCTGCCCGATTAGGGTTCCGTGATGTCGTCTGAAGCGCAGGACTCTCCACCGCCTTCCGAGAATGGTTCTTCGGGCGGCGCCTCGGCCGTTACTCCCGCCCCGCCGCCCGCCGGTCTGCCGACCGTCTCCCCGCCGTCGGGCAAGCTGATGCTGCAGCTGTTCCTCGTGCCGGGGCTGATCGTCGCCTTCCTGATCGGCGCCTGGCTGGTCGGCGGCTGGCTCTTCGGCGTCAGCTACTCCAAAAAAGACTTCCTCGACAAGCTGAACGACCCCAACGCCGAGGTCCGCTGGCGCGCGGCCGAAAACCTGGCCCAGGTGCTGCTGCGCGACGACGCCCTGGCCTCCGACGCCGACTTCGCGCGCCAGCTGGGGCTGATGCTGAATAAGGCGCGAGACGAATCCGCCCCGGCCGAAAAGGCCTACATCGAATTCCTGGCCTCGGTGGCCAAGGAAGGCCTGAACGAGCAGCAGCGAAAGGAAAAAGTGGACGCGGAGCGGCGGAAATTGGATCCGCAGCGCATGTTCATCATGTTCCTCGACGCCTCGCTCGGCGATTTCCTGGTCCCTGTTGGGGCGCCGATTTTGAAAGAATTGGCCTCCCAGAAGGAAGGCATGGACCCGAACGGGCTGGCGCTGCGCCGTCGCCAGGCGGTCTGGGCCTTGGCCAATCTCGGCGAGAACCAGAAGCGCTTCGACGCGCTGCCCAACCAGCCGGGGGTTGTCGATCAGCTGCGCACGGCCCTGTGGGACGCCGCCCAGCCCGGCGGCAGCCGCGACGACTTCCTCAAGCTGTCGGCCGACGACAAGGACGCGGCCCTCGACAAGCTGGACCTGACGACCGGCCCCGCCAAGTCGGCCCACGCCGACTGGCTCCGCGACGCCCTGCACGCGCTCCGCCAGCGGGCCAAGAAAGACAACGACGACATGGGCGTCGGCGCCGTGCTGATCGCGTGCAGCGAGGACAAGGACGATCCGTATTTGCGGGAATTATCGGCGTTCGCCATGAATTTCTGGCGTGGCGACGCGGCGGCCGACGCGGCCATGGAGAAACGGCTGGTCGAGCTGACCTTCGACGACGGCGCGGGGCAGAACAAGTTGGCCGAGCTGTCCGACGACAAGGACGACAGCCCCACCGTCTCCATCGCCAGGCCCGACGGCCTGCAAATCCAGTACGACGCCGCCGTGGCCCTGGCCCGCTTCGGCGGCAAGCAAACCCGTCTCGACGTTCTCAAGGACATGCTGGACGAGAACGCGCTGAAAAGCAAATTCGTCCTGCGGCCGCGCGACCGCGGCGACGACGCCTCCCAGGACAAGCCCAACGACGAGGTCATCGGCCAGACGCTGACCAACGCGCTCAAGGCCGTCGCCGAATTGCACAAGCTGCGGCCGGAAATGGACCTGTCGTCGCTGAAGCCGGCTGTGGACGCCCTGGCGTCCGGCAGCGGCAACCCCGCCGTGCGCAGCGAGGCCGAGGCGACGCGGCTGGCGCTGAATTCGTGAGCCGACGCGGCGTTCCAAAAACCGGCCGCTGCGGAAACTTCTTTATATGTTGCCTGGAAACCCTCGCCCTCCCGCCGCCCGGACCGTTGAACCTGCACCGAGGCCGATCGCTATGACCACCACTATGCGCCCCCTGGGTCGCGCCGTATCCGCCGCGACCGCCGCCGTTCTCGCCCTGATCCTCGCCGCTCCGCTTCACGCCGCCCCCGCCCCCGCCCTCGAAATCCGCGACGGCGATCACATCTGCCTCATCGGCAACACCCTGCCCGATCGGATGCAGCACGACGGCTGGCTCGAAGCGTTGCTCTACAGCCGCTTCCCCAAAGAGCATCTCGTCGTCCGCGATCTCGGCTTTTCCGGCGATGAGGTGGGCGGCTACACGGATCGACCGGAGTTCAATCAGCGGCTTCGCTCCGCCGAGTTCGGCAGCGGCGACGACTGGCTGACGCGCACCCAGGCCGACGTGATTTTCGCCTTCTTCGGATACAATGAGTCCTTCGCCGGCAAGGACGGTCTCGATCGTTTCAAGCTGGAACTGCACGATTTCATTCGGCACACGCAGTCGCAGAAGTACAACGGCAAGTCGGCGCCGCGCCTCGTCCTCTTTTCGCCGATCGCCCATGAGAACCTGCACGACCGTAACCTGCCGGACGGCGCCGAGAACAACAAGCGACTGGCCCTGTACACCGACGCCATGAAAGAGGTTGCGCAGGCCGAACACGTCCCCTTCGTGGACCTTTTCAATCCATCAAAGGACCTTTACGGCAAAGCGGCCGCTCCGCTCACGATCAACGGCGTCCATTTGACGGAGGAAGGCGATCGTCAAATCGCCGCGGTGATCGACCAGGAGCTGTACGGCGCCCCGGTGAAGCGCGACCCCAAGGATTTGGAACGGCTGCGGCAGGCGATTCTGGACAAGGATTTCATGTGGTTCA
>DATKHW010001003.1:0-4313 GCA_035546275.1 Gemmataceae bacterium | reverse complement strand
CCAGCGGAAGGAGGAAGAGGCCGCGAAATATGAGTGGTTGGCCCGGCAGGCGCCGCCGGACGCCGTGTGGGTGGACCCCTACGTGGGCGAGCTGAACGACCTGAAGTTGGGGCGGGAGGCGCGCCGCCGCCAGGTGCGAGCGTTGGCGGCGAAGGATTCCTTGGAGCAGCAGGCCGTATTGCTCAAGCGCATGGCCGACGACTACGGCGACTGGCAGTCCACGATGGATCTGGGAGTCGCGCTGACGCAATTGAAGCAGTACGATCAGGCGGAGGCGATCCTGCGCAAGGCCGAAACCCTGGCGCCGACTTCGTCGGAGCCTTCCTATTTCCTGGGCCTGGCCCTGTTTTTGCATGGCGAGCAGCTGCAAGAGCGGCGCCAAGAATCGGACGCTCGGGAAAAGTTCCGCGCAGCCGCCGACGCTTTGCGAACGGCGACGGAACGCCGGGCCGATTACGCCCAGGCGCACTACAAGCTCGGCCAGACCGTAGAGAAGCTCGACCGCCGGACGGAAGCGCTCGAGGCGTTCCGCACGGCGGTGCGTTGCCGGCCCGACATGGCCAATTTCCAGCTCGAATTGGGCAAGGCGCTGGCGGCGGCCGACCAGAAGGCCGAAGCCGCGGCCCATCTCCACGAAGCCCAGGAGTTGGCGCCGGACGACCCTCGCCCCAGAGAGGCGCTGGGGCGCTTGGACAAGGGCAAGCAGCCGGACTGATCGCCGAATCGCTTATTTGAGGATCGAGATTCTATGAAATACAGCCTGCTCGCCGTCCGGCCGGCGCGGCGCGGCTTGCTTATCGCGGCGCTGCTGGCGGGACTGATGCTGGCGGCGGTGCTGGCGGGGGCGTGGTGGATCGAGACTCGGCGTCTCCCCGCCGCGGCCGCGCCGGTCCCGCCCCAGCCGTCGCCGTCGGACCCGGATGTGGCGGTCGGGTTCGCCGCCGCCCGCCAGCAGGTGCTGCAGGAGCCTCACTCGGCGGCCGCGTGGGGCGCCTACGGCGAAGTCCTGCTGGCCAACGACTATCACGCCGAAGCCGCCGCCTGCCTGATGCAGGCCGAGAAGCTCGATCCCGCCGACCCCCGCTGGCCGTACCTGCGCGGCTGGGACGCCGCCTCCACCGATCGCTCCGCCGCCCTGGCGGCCCTGCGCCGCGCGGCGGAGCTTTCCGACCGCGCCGCCGCGGCGTCGCCGGCGCCGTGGCTGCTGCTCGCCGAGCTGTATGTGGAAAGCGACGACCGCGAACAGGTGGAAGCCTGCTGCCGCCGCGTATTTGAGCGCGAGCCGGACAACGCCCGCGCGCATTTCGCCTTGGGCATGATCGCCTTCCAGCACGACGACCTGGACGTCTGCATTCCCCATTTGCTGCTCGCCGCGAAAAGCCCGGCCGTTCACCGCCGCGCCTGCACCCAGCTCGCCGCGGCGTACCAGCGCAAAAAGGACGAAACGAACGCCGCCCAGTACGCCCAGCTGGCGCAGCAGGCCCCGCCCGACGAACCGTGGAACGACCCGTACCTCGCCCCCCTGGACGCCCTGAAAATGGGCGCGGAGACGCGTTTTCGGCCGGTGAAAGAGCTGGGATCGAAAGGGCTTCTGGCCAAACAGGCGGAGCTGCTTCGCCATATGGCCGTGGACGACCATGACGAGCGAGCCAATCTCGATTTGGGAATCATCCTCACCGAAATGGGCGAATTCGACGAAGCGGAGGGCCTTTTGCAAAAAGCCGCCGGCTCCTACTCGCAGTCGGCGGACCCGTTCTATTTCCTGGGCGTCGAGCGGTACCAAAAGGGGGAGAAAACGGAGGCCCGCGACAGGAAACAGGCCGCCGACCTGTTTCAGGCGTCGGCCGATGCGACCGACCAGGCCACGCAACGCAAACCCGACCACGCCATGGCCCATTATTATCACGGCCTCGCCCTGGAAAAGCTCGGCCGACGGTCGGAGGCGATCGCGGCGCTGCGCACGGCGGCGCGGTGCCGGCCCGAGGTGGTCGATATTCAACTGGACCTGGGAAAAGCGCTGGCCGAAGACGGGCGGCACGCGGAGGCGGAGGCGCATCTGCGGCAGGCTTGCGATTTGGCGCCGGACGACGCACGACCCCGCGACGCCCTGGCGAAGCTGCGGACCGCCCCTTAGAGCGTCCGGAGGAAAGGTGTCTGGCGGAGGAAAAGGCGTCTGGAACTGTGATTTTAGAGTTCCAGACGCCTTTTCCTCCGCCGCTTCCTTTTCCTCCGCTTTTCCTCCGGACGCTCTTAGAAAAAACAACTCCCCGGCGCCGGCTTTGTCGTCCGTCCCCATGGGACCCGACGCCGATCGCGCGTGGGGCGGCAAGCCGTGCCCTTGCAACCGCGACGGCTCACGTCGATAATCAAACCAATCCAGCTCGGCCCGCCGCGAGACGCTGCTGCGCGCCGTTTGGTCCGCGAGTTGAAGTATGAAAGCCTGGTCAATGCGTCTGGCCGCGACGCTGCGACGACCGCTTTGGTTGGTCGTCTTGCTCGTGTTCTGCGCGGCGGCGGCCGTGGGCGGCTGGTTCTTATGGAATTGGCGAAAAACGGACGACCTGCGGCGGCAGGCGCTGGCGGCGATGGCCGACCGCGATTTCGAGACGGCCAAAGGGCACCTACAGGCTTACCTAGCCGCGCGGCCGAAGGACGGAGAGGCGCGGTTTCTGTTGGCCCGGGCGTTTCGGCAAGCCCGGACGGAGGATTTTGACCAGGCCGGCGACAACCTGTATGAGGCGCGTCGCCTCGGATATTCCGGCGACGACGCGGCCCTGGAAGCGGTGCTGCTGGACATTCAGGAGCACGGCCCGTCCGCCGAGCGGATGACCCTGCTGCAGCCCTGTCTCGAGGGCGGCGGCGCCGGCGAGGCGTTGGGGCTGGAAGCGATGGCCCGCGGCTGCATTCGCCAAATTCGCATGGCCGAGGCCATCGGCCTGTGCAATCGCTGGGTCGAGCTGGCGCCGGACGACTGGTACCCGCGCCTGTGGCGTGGGGCCTTGTACGAGTACATGAACCAGGCCAGCCTGGCGGCCGTGGATTTCGACTTCGTGCGGCAAAAGAGGCCGGCCGACGAGGCGATCCGCGTTCGCACCGGCCTGATGCTGTCGCTGAGCGGCTTGGATTACAACCGGGCCTTGAGTTATCTGGAGCCGTACCGCCGCGACCACCCGGAGGATATGGACGTCGTCGTCGCCGTCGCCCGCTGCCAACGTATGCAGCAGCACTTCGCCGAGGCCGAGGCCCTTCTCAAGCCCATCGTCGCCGCCCATCCGGACGCGGTCGATGCGCTGCTGACCTTGGCCCTGGTCGAATCTGACCGCGGCGACGACCAGGCCGCCCTCGGGTTGCTGCAGCGGCTGGAACCGCTGGTTCGGCGGTCGCATTCCGCGGCCCCGCTGGCGCGCTTGCGCCGGCTGGAACCGGTGGTGGACCGCGTGGACGCCCCCAAGCGGTCCAAGGACGTGTTCACGCTTTTCGGGACCGTGCTCAGTCGGCTGGGGCGCACAGAGGAGGCCAAGCTGTACCTGGCCGAGGCCGATAAAATCGACAAGCTCAGCCAGGAGCTGACCATTGCTCTGGACGATTACCATCGCAAACCGCAGGACGTCGCCGTGATGGAAAAGGTGGGGACGTTGTCCCTGCGCGTCGGCATGGTGGAGGAAGGCGCGGGCGTCCTGGAACGCTTGCTGCAAATGAAGCCGGACGACCTGGCGGCGCACCAAGCGCTGGCTGAATACTATGGGAGCAGCGATGACCCGGAATTGCGCCGCTTGGCCGAACCGCACCGGCGCTTCCTCGGAACGGCGGCGCCCTCCGCCGTCCTGCAAGGGCCTGGTGCGCCATGACCCGTTGCTCTCCCTCCCCGCTTGGCCGTTCGCCTGCAGCGGGGCCGCGCACTTGCCGCTGGCTCTGGCCGCTGACGACCGTGACCGCGACCGCTCTGCTGGCGCTCGGCTGCTTTCATTCCAGCCCGTCCGCGCCGCGGCCGGATTCCGCTCCGGTCGATCCGCAACCCGCCGACGGACCGGGCGCTTTCGCCGACGTGACGGTCGCTTCCGGCGTGGACTTCCAGTACCGCAACGGCGAGGAGGCCGGTCTCAACACCCTCTTGGAGTCGCTCGGCGGCGGCGCGGCCCTGCTCGACTACGACCAGGACGGCCGGCTGGACATTTTCCTCGCCGGCGGCGGTTATTTCGACAAGGCCGATAACACAATCAAGGGATATCCGAATCGTCTCTATCACAACGAAGGCGGCGGCCGGTTCCGCGATGTAACGGCGGAAGCCGGCCTCGACAAGCCGCTGTTTTACA
>DATKHW010001002.1:0-10610 GCA_035546275.1 Gemmataceae bacterium | reverse complement strand
CTTGTAGGTGATCGTCATGACCTGCTGGTCCTTGCCGTCCTTTACCATGGCCATGGTCATAACGATCGTGTCCTTGTCCTTGAATTCCACGGCCGACTTGTACTTCTGCGGCTTGCCGTCCTCGCCGGGACCGTCGCCGATTTCGGTGTACGTCTTGCCGTCCTTATCGTAATCCCCTTCGCTGACCATCATCGACGGACTTTCCGAGTCGATCCAGGTGCTGACGTACTTTTTCTTGTTGGGGTCATAACCCATCGTGCCGCGGCCTTCAAACTTTTCCGGCCCGTCGCTCTTGAACGTCTCCGTCAGCCAGAAGCCGCCGAAGCCGAGCGTGTAGGTCGCCGTGCCCTTCATCTCCATGTCGCCGAACTTGACGACGCAGTCCCAGTCGCCGACGAACGCTTTGAGCTTGTCCTGCTCCGGGCCAGGCTTGGGCATCGGCGGCTGGAACGCCAGCGCCGCGGCACAGGAGGCAAGTCCGCACAGCACCGCCAGAAGGTTGGTACGCATGATGCGTCTCCATGAGGTCGTGGGCGAAAAGGTGGACGAATGTATAAGAGAAGCCCACCTTCTCTGTCAAGCCGAGTCGGCGCATTTTGTCCGGCAGGATGGGAAATCTTCATCCTTTTGTCGCTGCAGTCGGCGCCGACGGAACACTCAATGCGGCGTCGGCGGCGCAAGCGGAGGCAGCGCGGGCAGCGCCTGCTCATTCTTGAATTGCGCCTGGATGGTGGATGGGGCGCCGATCGCAGGCTTCGGCTTGATAAGGTCGGCGTGGCGCTTTTCCAAAATGCGCTGCTCGGGAATGTAGATTTTGTCGCCCTCGGCCGCATTGCCGTCGCGCCGCAGCGAGGCGCTGGCGCGGGGATGGCTGCGGTTGTACATTTGCAAGGCCGATCCGTAATCTTCGCTTTTGTAATTGCGCGCGGCGACGGAGGCGAAGGTGTCGTTCTTCTGCCAGACGTAGGTTGTTTCGTCCCAGCTGTCCACCATGGGAGCGCCGGGATTTGGTCCGCGTGCGGCGCCGGTCGTCATTGCGGCGCCGGGTGCCGGGGCCGGAGCGGCGGGAATGCTGATTTCCTGCGCCGACTTAGGCGGCGGGGTCGGGTTCACCGGAAAAGTCGGCGTTGCAGGCGGATCCTTGAGCGCCGGAGGCGACGGTGGACTGGCGCTGGGCGGCTGCAGCTGCGGCGCAGCCAGCGGTGGCGGCGACGAGGGCGGGTTGTTCACGGTCGGCGGAGGTGCAAGCGGCGGCGGGACGCCGTCTTTCGCCATCGGGTCCGCAGACGGCTTGCCGGCGTTGCCCGCGTCATTGTTCTTGTGGTTCGGATCATCGACGACGGGAGGCAGCGACGGCGGCGCGGCAGGAGGCGGCGGCTCCGGCAACGACGGCGTCGACGGGAGCGCCGGCGGATTGTCCATTGGAGGCTTCGTCGGCGCCGACGGATCGGCCGACGGATTCGGTGCGGGCGGACTGGCCGGAGGCGGCAACGTCGGCGGACCCGCCAGCGGCGGCGGCGAGGCCGGCGGATCGGACGGCGGAGGCGGACTGGCCGGAGGCGGCGCGGCGCTAGGGTTGTCCGCCGTGGTTGCGCTCGCCTGCCGTACCCCGCCCCAGGGCTTGGGCGCAGGCGCAGTCGGCGTCGCAGCCGGCGCCGACGGAGGCGGCGCCGGCGGATCAAGTGGGGGCGGACCGGGCGGAGGCGGCGGCTCATTGCCGTTATTCGCCTCTTTATTGTCCCCGGGTGACGCGGCCGGCGCGGCGGCCGCCGTTGCGCTTGCGGGCGCGGCGGCGACGGAGGCGGCCGGTTGGCGCAGCTTTAGCGCCGTCACGACGCCCACCAGGCACAGGAACGAGCCGCAAACCGCCAGGCCGAGCTTGTTTTCCCGCGTCATGGCGCCTCTCCTCCGAATGCAGAACGCGGAATGCAGAATGCAGAATGCTATGTGGTTGGTCTTCTATTCTGCATTCCGCATTCTGCATTCCGCATTCGTCTTGCTTACTCTGAACCCAACAGCACCGCGCTCTTGGCCTGGGTGTACTGCTTCCAGCGCGCGGCGTCCCAGACCTCGAAATGGTCGTCGATGCCGACCAGCACCATTTCCTGGCTCAGCCCGGCGAACTGGGCCAAGCGGTCGGACAGCGTGACGCGACCGTCGGCGCCGACGGTCAGCTTCTCGGTCTGGGCGTAGTAGAGCCGTTTGAAGACGCGCACATCGACCTCGCGGGCCGGGGAATGCTCCAGGCGGTCGGCCAGGCGCTCCTGGTGGGCCTGGTCGGTCAGCCAGAGGCACTGGTCGGGGCCAGGCGAAACGAGCACCAAATCGGCGTCGCCGAACTGGTCGCGGACCGCGCGGGGCAGCGTGAAGGTGCGCTTGTCGTCGAGATTGCAGGGATAGGTCCCCGTGAGGGCCATCACGGATTTCGGCCGGGCCGGCGCCGTGGTCGGCCGCATGGCCGGCAGCGGCTTGACGCCCTCGATCTCATCGGCCGGCAGACAGGCGTCCGGCGGCAGATGGACGACGGTGCCGGCGGCCAGCACGTCTTCGGGATGCAGGGCGGGATTCAGCTTGTAGACCTCCGTGCAGCGCTCCCCGGTTCCCAGGGCGTGGCGGGCGATGTCGCGCATGGTCTCGCCGTTGGCGTGGACGCGATAGGCTTGCAGGGGACCCATGCCGGCCAGCGGCGGTTCGCCGACCTGGCTGGCCTGAATCACCGGCGGCTGAACCGGATCATTCCACGCCGGCGGCAGATGTCCGACAGGCGGCGTCGGTTCCGGCGCGCGAGGCTCCTTCGGCTCCGGCGCCGGCAGGGGCGGCGGATTGTCCATCACGGGCTTCGCCGGGGCCGGCGGATCGATCGGCGGAAGCGGCGGCGGCGGGCTGGCCGGAGGCGGTCCCGGCGGAACGGCGACAGCCGGCGGCAAAGCCGGAGGATCAAGCGGCGGCGGGGCCGGGGGAGGCGGGTCCGCCAGGGCCGGCGGCGGCGCCTGCGGCGCAGCAGGGGGCGGGACGGCCGGCGGCGGAGAAGACGTCTTCGTGATTTCGAAGCCGGTTTTTGGTTCCGACGGCGGCGGGGCGTCCGGCTGAGCGGCCGGCGCGGGCGGTTGCGGCGCGGCGACCTGGGCCGCGGCCGGCTCCCCCTCCCGGATTTTCAGCGCGACCACCGCGCCGCACAGGCAGAGAATGCCCGCCAGCACAATCCATCCATATTGGGTCTTTCGAGTCAGCATCCATGCTCCTCTTCTTCGGAAGGATGAAGGATGAGGGATGAAGGATGAATCAAAAGGAAAACTCATCCTTCATCCTTTATCCTTCATCCTTCATCCTTAGAACGGCCGCTCGCAGCTTGGCGCTGCGGGCGCGCGGGTTGCGGGCGATTTCCTCCTCGCCGGCCTGGATCGGCTTTCGCGTCAGTTCCTGCCACCGCGTGCGGTCGCGGAAGGCCTGTTTGACGCGCCTGTCCTCCAGCGAATGGAAGCTGATGAGGGCCGCCCGCCCGCCCGGTCGGATGCAGTCGGGCAGCACGGCCAAAAGGCGGTCGAGCGCTCCCAGCTCGTCGTTGACCGCGATCCGCAGGGCCTGGAACACTCGCGTCGCGGGATCGATCGGGGGTCGTCTTCGGCCTCCTTTTCGCGGCGGCCGCGGCACACAGCGCCGCACCAGCTCGGCCAGCTGATCCGTCGTCTGCAGCGGCGCCAGGCGGCGCGTCTCGACGATGCGGCGGGCGATGCGGCGGCTGAACCGCTCTTCGCCGTATTGCCAAAAGAGGTCCGCCAAGTCGCGTTCCGACAGACGCCGCAGCAGATCGGCCGCCGTTTCGCCGTCGCTCGGATCGAGTCGCATGTCCAGCGGGGCCAACTGGCCGAAACTAAAGCCGCGGTCCGCCGCATCCAGCTGATCGGAGCAGACGCCGAGATCGGCCAGCAGTCCGTCCAAGGCCGCGACGCCGAGCTGCGCCAAAACATGGGGCAGCTCGTCGAAGCCAGCCTGGACCAGCGAAACCGGCAATCCCTGCAGCCGCGGCGCGGCCAGGGCCAGCATGGATGCATCGCGGTCCAGCCCGATGAGCCGGCCGGTCGGCCCCAGACGCTCGGCCAGGAGTCGCGCATGTCCGCCGGCGCCGACGGTGGCGTCCACGAACAGCTGCCCGGGCTGCGGGTCCAGCAGCGTCAGCGCCTCGTTCGGCAGGACCGACACGTGGCGCGGCTCGCCGCCGGCGGAAGGGTTCACGGGGTTCGTCGAGGAAAAACGCGGGGGATCCAACGAGATGCTCTTCTCTCATGCGTTCCGTTGCTCGTCCGCGAGGATAACTATACTCCAGCGGACCAGCGAATCAAGGCGGACCGCGGCAGCGCGCAAGCCGCCGGCGCGCTCGTCAGACTGACTTGCACGCATTAGAATAGAACGGTAGGATCATGAATACGGTGCAATGGCGCCCGTCTCTCTTCTCTCGAGCGGGCCGCGGCGCCGCGGGACCGGGCGAGAGAGCGAAGGGGGGCTTCCCGTGGAAGTATCCAGCATCTTCATTGATGGCGAGCAGGAAGCGCTCCGCTTCAAATGGATCGAGAGCGAGAAGGCCGGCTTCGATTTGGGTGAAACGGCCATCCGCCGCTGGGTCCAGTGTCATTGGTGGGGCTATCTGAGGGCTCGCTGGCTGGAGCATCTGCAGGGCAAGCGATTTTGGGTCGAGTTGGACCGCGGCGACTTCGGCCTCCTCCAACGCAAATTCGTCGAAAACACCCTTCTGCTCGATCGCATCCTCGATCGCCTCAAAGCCGGCCAGGAAAATCTCGACGTCATCTGCTGGGCGCACCACTGGGGCATCCCCATGGAGCCGGTCCTGAAAATCCTCGAAGCCCTCGACATCAACAGCCGCCGCCTCGCCGCTCGCTTCGATCCCCACCCGCTGAACTGATCCTCCTCACCGCACCGCACCGCCGTTCACCCGCAGCACCTGCCCCGTGAGATACCGCGCCGCCGGCGAAACCAGCCATCGCGCCGCCGCCGCCACGTCCTCCGGCGTCCCCCAGCGCCGCAACGGCGTCTCCCGCAGCACACGGTCCTGCCAGCTCCGTGAGGCGTTCTGGCCCCACGCCGTCTGAATCCAACCGGGCGCCAGGCAGTGGACGCGCACCTCCGGCGCCAGGCTCAGGGCGAGGCTCTTGCTGAACGCCATGACGGCGCCCTTGGCCGCCGCGAACAGCTCGCCGCTGTCGCCTTCCATGCCGATCTCAGCCTGGTCCCATCCCATGTTGAGAATCACGCCGCCGCCGGCCTCTTTCATGCGCCGGCCGAGCGCCCGCGACAGCAGCATCGTCGCTGTCACATCCACCACCAGCAGCTCTTCCAGCTTCCGCTCAAACGGCCAGCGCGCCGCCTCACCCGTCAGCGTGTCGGCGCCGGCGTTGCTGACGCAGACGTCCAGGCCGTTCCACGTCTGCCACGCCTGGTCCGCCAGCCGCTGAACTTCCGTCGCGCAATGCAGATCGGCGGTCAGCACCGCGGGGCGGCCGCCGGCCCGGCGGACGGCGTCGGCCGTCGCCTTCGCCGCCGCGGCCTGTCGGCCGTGAACAATCACGTCGGCGCCGCCGGCGGCCAGCTCCAGCGCGATCGCCCGGCCAATGCCGCTGGACGAGCCGGTCACCAGGGCGCGCAGGCCGGTCAGCTCGCGCCCCGGCGACGGGCCGGCCGGCCGCACGCCGGTCAGGTCGCCCAGCAGATCCGCAATGGTGCGTTTGAGGATAGGATGAACCAACCCTGGCGCGATCTCGGCCAGCGGCGTCAGCACGAACAGCCGCTGATGCATGCGCGGATGCGGCACGGTCACAAGCGGGTCGTCGCTCACCTGATCGCCGTGCAGCAGCAAATCGAGGTCGATGGTGCGCGGGCCGTCCTTCTCGGTGCGCGTCCGGCCCAGGGCGTTTTCCACTTCGTGCAGTTCGGCCAGCAGGTCGGCGGCGGAGAAGTGCGTGCACAGCTCCGCGGACGCGTTGAGATACGGCCCCTGCCCCGCCGGCCCGCCGACCGGCGCCGTTTCATAGACGGAGCTGACGCGCACGACCTCCACGCCCGATAGGCCTCGCAGCTCCGCCAGCGCGCGGTCGAGATAGGCCCGGCGGTCGCCGAGATTGCCGCCCAGGGCGATGTACGATGTGGTGAATATCAGCACCGCCGTCCCCTGATCGTGGGCGCGACCGCTTATTTTTCGTTGAGCCAGTGGGTGATGATTGCGACGTAATAGGTCCCGGCCGCGCTGGACGGCTTGCCCTTGGCGACGCCATAGCCGCCGTCGTCGTTGCGGCAAGAATCCATGAATGCAACGAGCCGGCCGGCGTCCGCGGGCCCGGCCTTGAGCATGTGCAACGACCGCAGGATGCGATAGGTCGATGGCAGATCCGAAGCAGAGGAATCGGCCGGGCCGAAGCCGCCGTCGGCGCGCTGGCCGTCCTGCATCGCCTTGACGGCCGCGTCGGCATGTTCCACCTTGCCGCCCAGCCGCAGCACCGCCGCCACGGCCGAGCCGGTGTCGCGGGCCATGCCGTCGCCCTTGCCGTAGGTCCCGTCGTCATTGCGGAGTTTGGCGATCTGTTGCAGCCATGCGTCTGTCTGGTCCGGCGGCTTGCCGAGCGCCTCGAAGGCGGCCGCGGCGATGCGCACGTCCTCGAACGTCTTGACGTTGTCGCCGAGGTACTTGACGGCGCCGGCCTCGTACAAATCGCGCGTTACACCCAGCTCGACAGCCGCCAGGACGCCGACGGCGGTGGTGTTGACGGTGACCTTGCCGCTCGGTTCGTCGGCGAAGCCGCCGCTGGCCTTGTCGAAGCAGCTCTTGACGAAGTCGATGCAGGCGGACGGATTGGGGATATTGCCGTTCATGTACTTGAGGGCGCGGACGGCGGCGTTGGTCGCGGAGACGCTGGATTTCGACGTCGCGGCGTCCGGGGCGAAGCCGCCGTCCTTCTGTTGGAGCTTTTGCAGATAGGCGATGGCGTCCTTCTGCGCTCGGGCAAGCTTGAGTTGGACCTCGACGTTTTTCTGAATGTCGGACGTCTGACCGCGGGCGGCCAGCGCGACGAGAAACAATCCCAGGCCGGCGGAAAGGATGCGCTTCATGGCGGACTCCTCCAGGCGAGACGGCCCCCGCCGTCCCTTCTCGTGGTATAGCCGAACGCCGTGCCGATGCAAGCGAGAGCGCCGAACCGTTGGTTTACGTCCTGCCGGCAAGCCCAAAAGTAACGCCCGGGCGCCGCCGGAGGTGGATAAGCCCGGCAGAGAAGCGGCCTGAGCCAATCGAGCGGGCGGCCAGACCGCCACGTGCGCCCGGGTTGGCGGCCTTCGCATGAGCGCCGGACCGCGCTGCATGGTCGCCCATCGGCGCCCCTGGCATCCAGGCGGTCAGACCGATGTGCGCCACTCACGTCCCCTCGATGGGCCAGTTTCGACGCACATGGGCATGGATCGACCGGCATGGGGGAAGGCCGGCGGCCTCGACCCCATCCTTCGCGCTCGGCGCGAAGGCGCCATGGGGCGCATTCATGAGCGTGCCGGAGTTCATGAACAGTCGACTGGGGAGGCCGCTGGCGGCATAGGCCGGAATCCCTCCGGCGGTGTTGGCGCCCCGGATGGTCAGGGGGAAGTCCTCACTCTGGTGGTTGGTCGGGTCGGCAGGAATCGTGACGGCGGCCCCGCTGCGGACCTACGAGGGTATGAAAAATCCAGGACCTCCCGACCCCTTTTCCGACCCCCTGCCGTAGGGAACGCCCTCCATGGCGTTCCCTACCCGGGGCACGCCGTCCGTGGCGTTCCCTACCCGGGGTGAGATTCGCCGGGCTGGAATCAGTAACGCCCTCGGAAGGAGAGAGGGATTGCTGCGCATTCTCTCACCATTGGATGGATCAGTCTGAGGATTGCCGGCGGGCAAGAGCGCCCGCCGGCGGGATTGTTAATTCGTGGGTCTGGGCCGACAGGTTCCGACCGGACCCTAAGGACAGAACTCAGCGCAGGCCGGGGAAGCTGGATCAGAATCCGCTGAAGCGGGAATCCAGCAACCGCCTGCCGATGCGGGGATCAACGTACCGGTACGGGTACGGGCACGGGCACGGGCACGGGTATGGAGTTCAACCCGCTAAAACCGGGGCCGAATCCGCCGAAGCCGGGGCCGAACCCGCCGAAGCCAGGGCTGAACGTGCCGAAGCCGGGGCTGAACCCACGGAAGCGTGGGTCGATGAACCGCCGGTCAAAGCCGGGGCTGAACCCGCCGAAGCCAGGAGTCATGAACCGTGGGGTCATGCCGGGGCTCATTCGGTTTGTTTGGGGAGGAACCGTGGGGCGAAAACGTACGCCGGCATGAAGTTGGCCCGGCATCCCAGCGACACAAAGCAGGGCCAGGACTCCGGCGCTGAGGGACAAGAATCTTCGGAACATGGTCAAGCTCCTTTTAGAGCAGGCGATGGGATCGAGTGGAACATGGTTAGCATTTTCTCCGCCGTTCTCCGGGCTGCTCCCGCCCGACCAGCCGGCCCAGGGGCCGGCCTCGCGCAGGTCACCTCCCGGTACATCAGCTTGACGTCACAAGCCCCCTCGTCGCTGATGAGAAGCGGTAGGGCGCCCTCCCCCGGAGTGGGCGGGGCGCTCTTGCCCCGCGGCAAGACAGGTGTGTCTTGCCTATGGGGGGGCGGGCGCTCCGGCGCCGCGGGGCTGGGGGGTTTGCCGAGGCCCTGGTCGTATTCCCGTCGGAGAATCGGGTCGAGGAGCGTGATCAGGGCCCGGGCAATTTCGTTCAGCTGCAGCGTACTTTCCAACTCGCGCGTCAGCTGATAGGCCCGAACGTGAGCTGAACGACTCAGGGCCGCCTCCTCGATGGTCCTTGGATCTTGCTCGTCCGTGGAGACGCCCAGCACCTGGTAATGGGTACGGGACAGTCGCCTCTCCGAGATGGAGGCGCACAGCGGAACGAGAGACAACATGATGCCTTCTCCCAGCGAACCGAAGGGGGGGGCGCCGAAACGCCGACAGGGCCGCTGCTGCGCCACTGTCAAGGCTTCGGACTCTATCCTCCGATGGGTCGTTCAGGATCGATAAAGCCATACCCCAGCGCTTGACCGCAGCAGTTCCGCGACATAGCTCGAGCAGGCGACGACTTCGACGCCTCGAGCGATCAGAGCACGGAGCAGCAGTTCTCCGGCTGCATCCACGAAGGTCAGGGCGGAGAGATCCAGGTTCATCCGGCTGGACGGGTCCGCGTCGGCTGCGCACACTTTGCTCACTTCGTCAACCCAGGGTCCCAAGAGCTTGCCTTCGAACTTGATGGTCTGGGTCCGGTACATACTCGCAATCCGAGTGAGCCGGAGCATGGAGAACTTTCCCCAGAGTGCCACGTCGATGTCACGACGTGGTAAAGCGATCCGCGTGCCAAGGCCTCGCGCCGGCTGTGGGCTAGCGCCTAACCATTGGCTCTGTATCGGCTTGCAATCGTCAGGCTGAGGCGAGCGCGAGGCGCGGCCTCCCCAACGGGAGGGGCCGGCGCCACCGCCAGTGGTGGGGCCTACCGGATGTGGTGGGAGGCGCGGGTGATGCCGAGCTTTTTCATCCGGTTGCGCAGGGTATTCGGGTGCAGTCCCAAGATCCGGGCTGCGCCGCGGGGCCGTCCACAATCCCGTTGGTTTGTTGCAGGACCGTAACGATGTGGTCGCGCTCCACGACTCCAGGGTGACCTATCGCCGGCTGGGCGTTGCGGCGGGGGCCGCGTCGGACAGAGGGAAGAGGTCGGGGACGACGCCCAGCGTGGCGCCCGTCGCCAGGATGACGGCGCGTTCGAGGACGTTTTCCAACTCGCGGACGTTCCCCGGCCAGGGTAGTCGATCAGCCGACGTATGACGCGCGGTAATCAGCATACAGCCAGGACCACCCTCGGCATCGAATCCAGGACCACGTTAGAGGCGGCAGGCGGGGGCGCTCCTGGCTCGGCGCCGAAGTGGTCCTGGATTCGATGCCGCTCACCACCCTCCAGGATGCCGCTGCATCACAACCATTGGTCATTTGACGATGACCTTCCCCGTCATGTAGGGGTGTGGTTTGCAGAAATATTCGTAGGTCCCGGGCCTCTTGAACTCGAACGAGAACTTGTCTTCTGTATGCAAGGTCTTGGAGTCGAAGATCGGCGGCACGGAGTTGCTGGTTACTGTATGGGCGACGTCGTCGGTATTAACCCAGGTGACGATGACGCCCGTCGTTACGACGAGTTCTTTCGGGCTAAAGGCGAAGTTGTCGATGGACACTTTCGCCGCCGCACCCGTCGTCGCAGCGGTAGGTGAACCTTGCGATGCGCCGGCGCCTGACGGCGGCGACGTGCCGGCTGCAACCCTCCTCAGGGAGACGCCCCAGACGGCCAGGCCGACCACGGACGCCACCCCAAGAAGGTACAACCCCAAGAGACGGAACCGCTGCATTCTCAACCTCCCGCGCGCCGATCACGCGGCGACACTAAAGTCCGAAGTAATCTGCGTGAATTCGTCCTGGGCCAACGCCTGCGTTCCTAAGCCCGCGGATCAGCCCTGACGCCATAATCGGCGGACAGCAAATAAAGAACGCCTTACCGGAAAAGCCGC
>DATKHW010001001.1:0-8648 GCA_035546275.1 Gemmataceae bacterium | reverse complement strand
AACGTCAATCCTTCGGCGCCCCTCGCTCTCGAGCCACCAGCCGCAGAAATAAGTCGCGGATCTGCTGCGTATGCTTTTCCAGGTCCGCCCGAAACCGGTCGGCCGATTCGTAGCCCAGGCGCCGCGCCAGCTTCTCCACCACCTCTGGCGCTTCCGGGACCTCGTCCACAGAACGGTTGTGGACGATTCGCAGCCGGCTCTGCACCCGCCGCACGAAGTCGTAACCGTCGCGCAGGGCGGCGTGTTCCTCCTCGCTCAGCAGTCCCGCCGAGCGCAGCGCCTCCAGCGCTTCCCACGTGTTCGGCCGGCGCAGGTCCGGCCGCTCCCGCCCATATTTCAGCTGGAAGAGCTGCACCAAAAACTCCACGTCCACCACGCCGCCGGGGCCGCGCTTCAGGTCGCGCGGCCCGCGGCTGGACTGCAGCCGCTCGCGCATGGCGACGATCTCGTCGGCCAGTTCCGGCCGCCACGGCAGGGCGCAAGCCGCCTCCGCCGCGGCGGCCATGACCTCCGCCCCGAAGTCGGCGTCGCCGTGGACCACGCGCGCCCGCGTCAGGGCTTGCCGCTCCCACAGCTGGGCGCCGCCCTGCGGTTTGCCGTCGCCTGCGAAATAACGGCGGAACTCGCCCAGCGGCAGCACGAGGCTGCCCGATTTGCCCGTCGGCCGCAGCCGCATGTCGATCTGATACAGGCGCCCCATCGGCCCCAGGTAGCTGGCGGCGCGGATAATGCGCTGGGCCAGCTCCGTAAAGTAGTGAAAATTGTCCGTGGATTCATAGCGGTCGAAGCGCGTGGCGGCGGGCGGCCGACTGGTCCGGCCGTCGCCCTCGTAAATCAGCATCAGATCGAGATCGCTGTGGTAGTTCAGCTCGCGGCCGCCGAGTTTGCCCAGCGCCAGCATCACGAACCGGCTGCGTCGCCCCGCCGCCTCCCCCTCCGTCAAGCAGGGAAGACCGAAGCGCTTTTCCAGCGGCGCCGCCTGCCGGGTCGCCAGTTCCACCAGGATCGTTTCAGCCAGATCGCTTAGCTCCGCCGTCGTCGCTCGAATGCGGTCCTTGCCGAGAATATCCCGAACGCCGATCCGCAATAGCTCTTTATCCTGAAAGCTGTGCAGGATCGGCTCCAGGTCCGAGGCGCCGCGGCACAGGTCGGTCAGCTCCTGCCGCAGCTCCGCGCCGCTGCGCGGCTGGTTGAGCACCAGGCTGTCGAGCAGTTCGTCGATCATGCCGGGGTTGTTGACCAGCAGCTCCGACAAGAACTGGCTCCAGGCGCACAGATCGACGTAGAGTTTGAGGCTCGGCGGGTTGAAGCTGAACAGCTCCCACAGCACCGTTTTGGCGCCGAGCGAACCGGTGACCTTTTCGAGATTGAGCAGCGCCATGTCGGGGTCGGGCGTGTCGGCGACGGCGCCGAGCAAAGCCGGGGCGATGCTCGCCAGGAAATGCCGGCAGCGGTGTGTGGACAGAAACAGCGACGATTCCTGGGCGAGCTGGACGAGGTTGTTGTAGGCGCCCTGCACGTCGCGGAAGGGATAGCGGCCGAGGACCGATCGAATCGTTTCCGGATCGGGTTGGGTGTCGAGGATGAGGTCGCTCTCCGGCTCGGCGCCGCCGGCCTCGCCGGCGAAAGTCTGATGCAGCAGATGGTCGAGGATACGCCTTGTGGGCTCGGTTTTGTCGCGATAATCGGCGAGAAAAGCGAGGCGCGGTTCCGGGACGCCGTCGGACCTGGGAGGATAGCCCATGCGCAGGGCCAGTTTGCGCAGCTCGTCGTCGCCCTCCGGCAGCCGGTGCGTTTGCAGGTCGAAGAGCAGTTGCAGCCGGTGCTCGGTCTTGCGCAGGAAGCGGTAAGCGTCGTCGAGGACGCGATATTCCTGGTCGGTCAGGCAGCCGGCCCGTTCCAGGGCTTGCAGCGCCAGCAGGGTGTTGCGCTGCCGCACTTCGGGCAAGTCGCCGCCGTTGAGGAGCTGCAAGAACTGGATGGTGAATTCGATATCGCGGATGCCGCCGCGGCCAGTCTTGACCTCCGCGGCGCCGGCGCCGGAACGCTGCGCCTTTTTCTCAATGCGCCGTTTCAGCGCCTTGATCTCGTTGATCTCGGCGAACGTCAGATACTTGCGGTAGACGAACGGCTCGACCGCTTGGAGGAAGCGCTGGCCCAGCGCCAGGTCGCCGGCCGCCGGCCGCGCCTTGATGAGCGCTTGCCGCTCCCACGTCCGCCCCAGCGAATCGTAATAGGACAGCGTGCTTGCCAGCGACCGCGCCAGGGGGCCGCGGTGCCCTTCCGGCCGCAAGCGCAAATCCACACGGTAAGCCAAGCCGCCGTCGGCGTGGGCCGACAGCAGACGGACCACCTCGCCGACCACCTTCGAGAAATATTCGTCGTTGCCGATGGAGGAAATCCGCTTGCCGCGGGTGGCGCCTTCCTCTTCGTAAATGAACATCAGGTCGATGTCGCTGCTGTAATTCAGCTCTTCGCCGCCGTGCTTGCCGAAGGCGAG
The DNA here is from genome assembly GCA_035546275.1 of Gemmataceae bacterium. GTDB lineage: Bacteria > Planctomycetota > Planctomycetia > Gemmatales > Gemmataceae > UBA4732. The sequence continues at coordinate 6,148 of DATKHW010001001.1, read as the reverse complement.
GACGGCGCAGGAAACCGGCCGGCCGGCGGCTGTACAGGGCTGGCCGCAGCGCTTGCCGACGTGCCGCTGGGCTACGGCCAGGGCGACCTCCAGCGCCACGTCGGCAGTGCGGGCGATGTCGCGCGTGATCTCTTCCAGCGGCCGATCGCGGATCACGTCGTTGGCGCCGATGCGCAGGAGCTGGCGGCGGCGGAAGCGGCGAAAGACGCGCAGGACGGCCGAGTCCTCGTAGGCCGCGTCCACCTCAGCCTGCAACTGGGCCTGCATCTCCGCCGGACTGGGACTGCGGCGCAGCGGCACGCGCAGCATGTCGATGCTGCCGGGGTCGGCCGTGAGCAGGTCGCTGAACGACTGGCTGACGCTGAAGAGTTGGAGCAGGATTTCGAGCGTGCGGCCGCGGTTTTCAAGCAGCGACGGCAACCGGGCTGGGCCGTCGGGTGCGGCGAAAAACCGCTCCAGGTTGTTGAGGGCCATGTCGGCGTCGGGGCAGCGCGGCAGGAGACGGCCGAGAAGGGGCCCGAGATCGCGCAGGCCCGGCGGACCGAGGGCGGCGGCGATGCCGGCAAGATTGCGCCAGCCGCGCTCCGGGTCGCGCAGACGGCAGCCGCTCAGCAGAGCACGGGCGGCGTCGGGGGGTTCCAGGACCGGGCGCGGGGGTTCCAGTTGCATACAGAGGCCGCAAGGAGAGAAACCAGGGTCATTTCAGGTCCAGCGCCTCGAATATGGCCGCCTTAACTTGCGTCATGCGGGCGGGGGAGAGAGTACATATCCGATATCGCACACGATGTCAGCGCTCTTGCTAATAGCTATTAGCTGACACCTATTAGCTGTTAGCAAGACGACGATCAGAACAGGGGCAGATATTACGCCTGTGATCCTCAATAAACCACGGGCAAGCCAATCCGTCCGGGCGCGGCGGGCTGCGAGTCAACCGCCCTTTCGCCGTTTACGCCCACCTGTTCGCCCGTTTCCACCGTGCCGAACAGCGTGAACGCGGTCGCTTCTTCGATTTTCACCGAGATCGTGCGGCCGATCAAGCGTTCATTTCCCTCAAACACCATTATGTGGTCGGTCATCGTCCGACCGGTGAGCTGGATGGGGCCGGAATCAGGGGGCTTGCGCCCCCCGCTCGCCTTCAGCTCCGTCTTACTTGGACCCTCCACCAGGACCGCCGCCGTTTCGCCGACGCGCCGGCGGTGGTCGGCCAGGCTGACGCCGTTCTGGATCGCCAATAGGTCGTTATTGCGCCGCTTCTTCACTTTCTCCGGCACGTCGTCGGCGAATAGCTCGTCGGCCTTGGTCCCGGGCCGCGGGCTGTACTTAAAGATAAAGCTGTTCTTGAATCCGGCCTCGCGCACCAGGTCGCACGTCCGCTGGAACGCCTCCTCCGTCTCGCCGCAGAAGCCGACGATGAAATCGCTGCTAATAGCGACGCCCGGCACGCGCTCGCGGCAGCGGTGCAGCATCTCGCGGTAATACTCCACCGTGTAGAGCCGTTTCATTCGCTTCAGCACGTCGTTGCAGCCGGACTGGGCCGGGACGTGGAGGTACTTGCACGCCTTAGGCAAATCGCGGACGGCGTCGAGCAAGTCGTCGCTCATGTCGCGCGGAAAGTTGGTGACGAACTTGATGCGTTCGACCCCCGGCGTGTCGTGGATGCGCGACAGCAGGTCGGACAGCCGTTCCTGCCGGCCGTCGCCGCGCTGGAACTTGTAGCTGTTGACAGTCTGGCCGAGCAGCGTGATTTCCTTGCACCCCTCGTCGGCGAGCTGACGGACCTCCGCGGCGATGTGTTCCGGCGGCCGGCTCTGTTCCGGGCCGCGGACGCTGGGCACGATACAGTAGGTGCAGAACTTGTCGCAGCCGATCATGATGCGGACGTAGGCCTGGAACGGCGTCGGCCGCATCGAAGGATCGCGCATCGGATCGTAGCTCTCAAAACTCCGTTCCACTTCATACCGCGACCCTTCCTTGCGGTCGAGGCTGAGCGCGAACTGCGTGTTTCCGGTGCGGCGGGCCGCGTCGATCAACTCGGGCAGCTGAGCGAGCTGACCGGTGCCGCAGACGATGTCCACGTGCGGGGCGCGGCGGAGAATCTGCTCCTTGTCCTTTTGGGCCATGCAGCCGAGCACGCCGAGGACCTTTTCGGGATGGCGGCGCATGTGGCCGCGCAGCCGGCCGAGGGCGCTGTAGATTTTGTCCTCGGCGTGCTGGCGGACGCTGCATGTGTTGAAGAAGATCACATCGGCGTCGGTGGCATCATGCGTCAGCTCATAGCCGAGCCGGCGCAGACTGCCGACGACCAGCTCGCTGTCGAGCACGTTCATCTGGCAGCCGACCGTTTCGATGTAGAGTCGCTTGGTCATCAACGCAAATTCCCGTTAAGCCTCCCTGAACTGTATCATCCAACGGCGGCCGCGGCGAGATGAAAGCCGGGAGCTTGGCCGACGGCGTACAATAGCTAGGTAGACAACCCTTTGATCCAGAGCGGGAGTCGTGGCATGGAACCTGGGACCGATGGATTCTGCACGGTTGAGGAGGCCCTGGAGGAGCTGCGCCGCGGCCGCATGATCGTCCTGGTGGACGATCCGCAGCGCGAGAATGAGGGCGACCTCGTCATCCCCGCCGAAAAAGTCACGCCGGAAGCGATCAACTTCATGGTGCGCAACGGTTGCGGCATCCTCGGACTGGCGCTGTCCGCGGCCATCTGCGACCGGCTGAACCTGGAGCCGCTCCCCGGGCGCAACATCGACGCCCAGGCCACGCCCTGGACGCCGCACATCGACGCCCGCACCGGCATTACCACGGGCACCTCGACCCACGACCGCGCTCGCACCATCCAGATCGCCATCGACGATCGTACGACGCCGGCCGACATCGTCGTCGGCAAGGGACACGTCCCGTGTTTGCGCGCCCGCGAAGGCGGCGTCCTGGTTCGGGCCGGCCACACGGAGGGCAGCACCGACCTGGCCCGCCTCGCCGGCTTTAAGGAAGCAGCCGCGATCTGCGAAGTGATGACGCCTGACGGCCGCATGGCCCGCCTGCCCGACCTCCGCGCCTTCTGCGCCCAGCATAGATTGAAGATGTGTACGATCGAGGACCTCATCAAATTCCGGCGGCAGCGTGAGCGGCTCATTCGCCGAGAGACGACCGTGAGTCTGCCGACCAAGTTCGGCGATTTTACCCTGATCGCCTACACTTCCGTGGTGGACCCGGAGCCGCACCTGGCGCTGTGCAAGGGCGGCATCGGCATGGAAGTGGAGGGAGCTGTTCCGGTCCAGCAAGAGCCGGTCCTGGTTCGCATCCACAGCCAGTGCCTCACCGGGGATATTTTCGAGAGCAAATTGTGCGATTGCGGCGCTCAGCTCCACCAGGCCATGCAGCAGGTGGCCGAGGCGGGCAAGGGCGTGGTGCTGTATATGCGCCAAGAAGGGCGCGGCATCGGCCTATTGTCAAAGCTGCAAGCGTACAAGCTGCAGCAGGAGGAGGGATTAGATACCGTCGAGGCCAATCAGCGGCTCGGATTCGCGCCGGACTTGCGCCACTATGGCATCGGCGCCCAGATTCTGATCGACCTAGGGGTCCGCCAGATGCGGCTCTTGACCAACAATCCCAAGAAGGTGGTCGGCGTGGACGGCTATGGACTCCACATCGTGGAGCGCGTTCCGATCCAGATTCCGCCCAACCAGAACAATTGCCGCTACCTGTGGACCAAGAAGGAGAAGCTCGGGCATCTGCTCGACGGACCGGAATCAGCGTAGGCGCACGATCAAGGCATCGACAGGCGCCCGCGCGGTTTAATCGCCGTGCGTGGCTGCATGCAGCTGTTGCTTCACCCAATCGAGCCATTCGTCCGACGGCGGCCCGTACGGCCGGAACTTCTCCAAGCGGCCGTCCTCTTCGCTGGCGAACAGCGCGCGATGCGCGCCCAGCTTGCCCGCCAACGGATTGTCGATCAAGTTGCTGGAATCGGCGATGCTCATCTGGAAGACGACGCGCATTGCCAGTTCGCGCAGCCCCGCTCGGTCGACGGACCGCGTCAAGTTCAAATAGGTGTCGCACCAGACCAGAATGTGAATGCCGAGGCCCGAGCCGTCGCGCAGCAGGTCGGCGAACTGCTTGGCCGGTTCAGGCGGCCCATCGCCGGTGCGGCCGAAGCCGAAGTCGTCCTCGCGCCGCCGCAGGTCGCGGCAGCGCTGCAAGCCGTGGACCACCAGAAACACGGGCGGCGCCTCCGCCTCCGGTTGCTTTTGCCGCTGCTCCAATTCCGCGGCCAGCGCGGCGACCACGGCGGCCGCTCCCCGCCAACCAGCAAGACGCACTTCTCGCGGCAGCACGTCGGGCAATCTGGCCCAGGGGCCTGAAGCCGCGGGTTCCGCTTGGCGGCCGTCGATGAGATGAAATCGCGCGCCCGGCGCCTGCGCGGCAAGACTGACCACGGCCGCCGTGAACAGGCCGAGCGCGGCCTGGTCCTGTTGGCCGACCACAAGCAGGTTGCTGCCATTTTGCCGACGGAAAAAGGCGGCCGTGACGTCGTTGATCGCCAAGGCGTCGCCGAGCCAGGCGCGAAGCGCCGGGTTCGAACTGGTCCGCTCCTGAAGGGCGGCCTCTGCCAGAAGCTGGCGCAGCAAGTGATTCTCGCCCACGTCAGCGGCGGCGTTGCCCTCGAAGACGACCGGCGGCGGCGCCTGCGTTCCCTGACTGACGGCCATGTCGCTGATTTGGGTGAGATACTCCTCGCGCCGCTCGTCGGACAGCCAAACCACCTGGAATGGATTGTTGCCCTCGACCAGACCGTTGGCGTCGTTGTAGATCGCCTCGCCGGGCCGCGACAGCAGCCGAGCCGCCGCATTGTCGGCGCTGAGGATCAGCTGCGCGTCCGCCTCGCTGCATTGCAGCGCGATGCGGATCGCCATTTGATCGACCGTGGCCCGCGCCAGACTGTAAGCCCCGCCCAGAGTCTGTGAACCGAGCAGGACGTGCAGGCCGAACGCCCGGCCCTGGCGCACCAGGCGATCGAGCAGCTGGGCCGCGTCCTGCGCGATGCGGTCGTCCTCGGTGAAAAACTCCTGAAATTCATCCACAATCAGCAGAATGCGCGGCGCTCTTGCGGTCGGCTCGGCCTCCCGGTAGGCCTTCAGGTCTTGCGCCCCCGTAGCCCGGAAGCGCTCGCCGCGCGATTTCATCTCGGCGTCGAGCCGCTGCAGCACGCTGAGCCCAAACTCCCGCTCGCTCTCAACGGCGATGACTCGGGCGTGGGGCAAACTGTGGACGGCATATGCCTTGAATTCGACGCCTTTCTTGAAGTCCACGAGGTACAGTTCCACCTCGTCCGGCGAATAGAGCAGCGCGAGGTTCGTGATGAGCGCGTGCAGCAAGGTGGATTTACCAGAACCGGTTTTGCCGGCAATGACGACGTGCTGCGCCGTGCCCTGGCCGAGCCGCAGATGCTGGCGCGAGGTCGCTCCGGAACGGCCAAGCGGCACGTCGACGCCGGCCCGGCTGTCGGTGGTCCACCATTTGTCCAGCGCGGGTGCGATGAACTCGAACGGCACTTCAACATGGCGGGCGGCCCGCGACAGCCGGCCGATCTTGTCCAGCAGGTGGGCGCTAAGCGCCGGATCGGGCGTCGCCTCCAACGTTAGTGGGAAGCGGCCAAAATCGGGATCTTCCCACGTGAAATGGTCCTCGTTCCACATCAGACGGACGCCGGCCTGGCGAAGATCCGATAACTGAAATCCTTCCGGCATCGGCTGCTTGCGGTCCACTGAAATGAGCGTCAGCACGCCGCAGCGCGGACCGTTCTGGACGATGCTCACCAGTCGGCGGCAGGCGTCGGCGCTGAAGTTAGTCGGGAAATTGGCGACCACAAGAATACGGAAAGGTTCCGCCACCTCGCCGGCCATGGCGTTATAGTCGTTGATGGTCGGATATCGGTCGCGGAGGTACTTTTGAATGACGTTTTCCATGTGGGCCGTAAGGTCGGCCAACCGATGCTCGATGTGGCTGGTTTCCGTCCAGATGCGGCTCGTGACCAGCAGATCGTCGTGGTCGGCCAAGTCCATGAAGGCCGCGAAATTCTGGCCCAGCCCGACCGGATCGAGAATCGTGAAGCGCACCTTGCCCGGCGGGATGGACGTCAGCAGCC
>DATKHW010001000.1:0-2487 GCA_035546275.1 Gemmataceae bacterium | reverse complement strand
GGGCGGGCGCCGGCCGCTCACCGCTCGCGACGTTGCTGTTGTGTTGTGGACGCGGTTCGCTACAATCCACACTTTGGGCGAAGACCGCCTTTCACCCATACTATACCTTTTCGCCGGGTGTCAAGTCCGGCAGGGGGGTGCGGCAGTCAGGGATCGCCCGCAACTGAGGACAGGTCATGGCCTTCCACCCGTTCCACATCGTCCGCAAACACCAGAAGCTCCTGCTGGCCCTGGCGACGATCTTTTGCATGGTGGTCTTCATCCTGCAATTCGGCAGCGGCGACGTCTTCTCGCGCTTCGGCATCGGCCGCGGCAACCAGGCCAAGGGCGAACCCGTCGTCAAGCTGTACGGCAAGGACCTGTCCCAAAGCGACATCAACCAGATCCTGCAGTCGCGCCGGCTTGCCAATCAACTTATTACCTCGGCTCTGGAAGCGGCCGAGCCGGAAGCGCTCAAAGAGGTCGTGTATTTCCAGGCCGACGACAACAATCCCGCCGACCTGGAAATCGGCGCCCTGAGCAAGTCGTGCATCCAGCGCGAAAGCGAGCTGGACAACGCCGTCAAGATGCTCGACTCAAAAGATCCCCAGGAACGGCAAAGGGCCATGCAGACGGTGCAGTACTTCGGCCTGTTCAACCTGCCGGGGATTCAAAAGGACTACGCCGAGCTGCTCATGGCCCAGCGCCTGCTCGCCGCGCAGAAGCCCGACGCCGCCAAAGCGAAGGAGCAGGATCGCGTGCTGCTCAATCTGCGTTTCCTCCTGCGCTATCAGTATCTGCAAGCCCAGGCCCTGCACTCCAGCTTCTATTTTGGCGGCGGCGTCAAGGACTCGGACCTGCTGGACTTCGAAATCTGGAAGCACCAGGCCGAGAAGCTCGGCGTGGTGCTGAACAAGGCCGACGCCCGGCGAGCATTGGCCTATGAGGCGGGCGGCCATGGATTGCCGGCCGATCCCGGCGGGTCGTGGAAGGATGAGAAGACTTTCGAAGGGGTTTTCAAAACCAATCCCCAGGCCACGGAGGACCAGGCGGCCGCGGCGCTGGCGGACGAGTTCCGCGTGCAGATCGCTCAGAACCTGCTAGGCGGTCCGGCGTCCGGCGTGGCGGCCCTGGACGCCGATTCGCGCGTCATCCCCAAGCCGATCGCGCCGTATGATTTCTGGGAGTTCTATCGCGACAATCGGACCACGCTCAAAACGGCCTTCCTGGCCTTGCCCGTAAGATCTTTCGAGAGCGACGTGACGGAGGCGCCGGACCCCAACGACCTGCGGGGGTTGTACGACCAGTTTTCGGGACAGGTTCCCGATCCAAGCAGCCCGAATCCGGGATTCCGCAAGCCGCACCGCGTCCGGATCCAGTATCTTACGGCCTGGACCGACCCGCGTCAGTTCATCCCCCAACAGCTGTACATTTCCGCAGCGCTTCCCGGCAATACGGCGGCCGCCGGCCCGGCGCCGGTTGCGCTGGCGCTGGGCGCCGGGCTGGGCGCGGATCCCATGCGGGCCGAGTACAACCGCATCCTGGATTTCACCACCGACGCCCATGCCACGAATGCTGTGCTGGCGGGCGACTTCGTGGGCCTGGGCCTCCTCGGACCTGCGGCCTTTCCCGCGACGGCCGGGCTTCTGCAAGGCGCCATCGACGAGAACAATCGGCAGACGAGCCGCCAAGCCGCCGACGCCCTGACGATCGCCGCGAGCGCCTCCTTTCCGGGAGCAGCGTTGGAGTCGCTGGCAAGCGCCCTGGCGCCGCCGACCGGCATGGAGAAGGAGGCGTTTCCCCACATCGTCCAGCCCAACCTCTCGGACTTCCCCAAGGCCGTAATGGACGAGATGAAACGCGCCCGCGAAGAAGCGGATAAGAAGAACGCCGCAAGCAAAACGGCCGCCGACCGCGTCGCGCCCGATCAATACGCTCGGCAGAAAGCCGCCGAATTCATTGAACAGCAGGCCAAGAAGAACGGCTGGGAGCTGACGACGGGCGCCCTCGACGACAGGTTCGAGATGAAAAAAGACGAGGCCTTGAAGACCTTCAGGGACGTGCTGGTTCCGAGATACACGGCTGATTTGGCGAGGGAAGTGTTTGACGGAAATTCGGAGCTGTACTCCCTCACGCGGCCGCTTGACGACGCGAAAGAGCCGCGCTTCGTGATCTTTTGGCTCACCGAGGATGAGCCGGAGCGCCCGGTGTCCTACGGCGAAGCCTTGCCGGCCGTGCTGGAGGCCTGGAAGCTGGAGCAGGCGCGCAAGCGGGCTTTTGCGAAAGCGGAAGAGATTAGCGCCAAGGCCCAGGAGGAATGGGCGAAGTTCGCGACGGGCGGCGGCCAGCAGGAGAACCTGGAAAAGTTCTTCCGCGAACAGCCGATCGGCAAAGCCATCCTTCCGCCCACTCCGGGCACGCAGGGCATCGCCCGGTTGGTTCCCGCGCTAACCCCGAACTTCAGCGAAGGCCTGTTCAGCCCGTTTTCGTTTCCGCCGGACCTGTTCC
>DATKHW010000999.1:0-4853 GCA_035546275.1 Gemmataceae bacterium | reverse complement strand
ACCCCGCTCACGGCTTGCCCTCCTCGATCGCCCGCCGGTCTGCCATCGTCCAGCCTCCGCGTGTCTCAGGACGACCATTGACGCGCGGGCCGGGAGCGCATCAGGTTCGCCTCCTCGTCGTCGATGAACGCCTCCTTCTCGGGGTCCAGTTTCAGTTTTCGCTGGAGGACCCAGGCGATCGCCGCGGCATGGCAGGTGATGTGCGAGCGCCGCATCACGTCGGGGTTGGCGGCCGTCGGCTTGCGCGAGCGGATGCAATCGAAAAAGTTGCGCGCGTGAGCGTTCACGTCCAGTCCGGTGACGCGCTTGGTCCCTTCCGGGATCTCCTTCTGAAGCGCCTCGGGCGTGGCGACGATCTCGCCGGCGTCGCCGGTCTCGACCGAGCCGTCCTCGCCTTCAAAACGAACCGGACAGGTCCCCAGCCTCGTGATGTACTGCGGCGAGCGGTCCCCGAACGGTTCCTTCAGGAAGTCCAGTACCAGCTTCACACCGTTGGCATAGCGGCAGACGATGTTGGTCTCCGTCGGCTCATACTCGATGGGCATCGTGTCGTCGGCCTGGTTGGCCCACTGGCACAGATCGACCGTGTGAGCGCCCCAGTCGAGGAGCCGGGCGCCGGAGTCGAAGTCCCAGTGCCCGCGCCATTTGCCGTCGCAGTATTGCTGGTTGAACGGACGCCACGCCGCGGGGCCGAGCCACAGGTTCCAATCCACGACGTCTCGGTTCGGTTCGGGCTGGGTCGGCAGCCATGTGTTGTCGAGTACCGGCGTGTACACCGAGGCGTGGAGCGTGTGGAGCTTCCCGAGCTTGCCGGAGTGCGCTAGCTCGACCGCCTTCTGGAAATTCGGCACGCTGCGGCGTTGGGTGCCGGCCTGGAAGACGCGCTTCTCGCGGTGGATGACGTCGGCCAGCTCCTGGCAAGCGGCGATGGTGATGCCGCAAGGCTTCTCGCTGTAGACGTCCTTGCCGGCCTTGGCGGCCAGGATGGAGGCCGGGGAGTGCCAGCGGTCGCCGGTCGCGATCAGCACGGCGTCGATGTCCTTACGGCCGAGCAGTTCCCGGAAGTCGCGGTAAAGGACGCAGTCCTTGTTCCCATAGTGCTCATCCACCAGCGCCTTGCCGGCCTCTCGCCGCTTGGCCTGCACGTCGGCGATCGCCACACATTGAATATCCGAAAAGGGTAGCATGGCCTTCAGATCGTAGGTGCAGCGCGGGCCGATGCCGATCACGCCCAACGTGATGCGCTCCGACGGGGCCTTTTTATCATCGCGGCCGAGCGCGGCCGCCGGCACGAACAACGGCGCCGCCAGCACCGCCCCTGCCGAACACCGGAGCAAATCCCGCCGCGTCAGACCAGTGCTTGTCTTCATGATTGATCCCTCCCGCACCTCATGAATCCAATCTTCCTCGGCTGTCTGTTGAGGCTACCACGCCGAACGACCAGTTGCGACGACTTTTCTCGCCTCGACGGATCCCCGGCCATGAAGGGCGAGACCCCGACATGGGTGGATGCCAGGGTCGGCGGCCAAACACCGCCCGCCGCCGCCATGCCGGTACCGCATCGGCGACGGGGCCAGCCGGCCGACGACCCCGCTCACGGCTTGGTATCCGTGCGCGGCCCGCCGTACTTGTCCAGGAACGCCAGCAGGGCGGCCGCAGCCGGGTCGTGCGGCTGATCCAGCTTGAACAGGATGAAATTGTGATCGCAATGGGGGATCTTTTCGATCTCAACCGGATCGCCCTTATCTTTGAGCGCCTTGGCGAACTCCCGCGCCATGTCATCGACCATCGGCAGCTCGCGCTCGGCGTACAGCACCAGAAACGGCGGCAACCCCTTGCGGACGTGTGTCAGCGGCGCCGCCTGCTGGGCCGCGGCGTTGTCGTCGCCGAACGTCAGGCGGAACGGGTTGAGGTTGCAGTTCAGCCGTTTCAGGGCCGGCGCCAGCGCCACGATGATCGGCGAATGGTCGCTGATCTGGATGAGGCCCTTCACCATGCCGTCGAGCATGGCGTTGAATTGCTCCTGCGTCGGGATGCAATAGATGCCGGATACGGACATGACGCCCTTGAGCGCGGCCCGGTCGGCGTCCGTCAGCTTGAGCGCCGGATCTTTCAGATAGGCTTCGTCAGTTGCGAGCAGGGAGACGAGGTGCCCCCCGGCCGAGTGGCCGCAGAGGAAAATGCGGTCGGGGTCGCCGCCGTAGTCGCGGACGTGGGCGCGGGTCCAGGCGAAGGCGCGGGCCACGTCCTTGACCTGGTCGGGATGCTTGGCGGCCGGGGCGAGGCGGTAATTGATGCAGACGGCGACGGCGCCTTGCTTGGCGAACCAGAGGCCGACGCCGCGGTAGAGTCCGAGCGTGTCCTTGTCGCCGATCATCCACGCCCCGCCGTGGACGAACAGCACGACCGGCCGATTCGCCGCATTCTTGGGGGCGAAAACGTCGAGCGCCTGGAGCGGGGAGTCGTCGCTGTAAGGGATGTCGAGGGTCTGCTGAAGAGGAATATCATCGGCCGCAGCGGGAGCGGCGGAAAAAGCGAGGAGGGTGGAAAGAAGCAGGGGCGCGTGCATGGAAGCTCCGTGAGACGGGCGGTTGGGGCGACATTCCATTATACCTTTGGGGACGGCCCGGCGCTCAATATGGAACGCCGACCGACGGCGCTCGCCGAGGGCCGCGGCGCTATCCCCGACGCCGCTTTCTCCGATGGCATTCCTCTCCCACCCCGACCTCGGGTCTGGCCGTAAGACCGACAAGGCCGACAGTGCGCGCGACAGGGGTGTGTCGGCCTTACGCTGAGGGACGCTCACCGGCCCGACCTGGCCCGGCGTCCGAATGGGGTTCGCGCTTGCCGAACCCCACGGGCCCAGCCGGTAGGGCGATGCGCCGCGGCGGACGGCCCAGTGTATCACGGCGAGGGGCGTCTGGGCAGGGCAAGAAGGAGGAGAATCGTCCGCCGATGGTCCCCGATGGGCGCGCTGGCGCCTGCGGGCTGACCGCGGCGGCGACGCTTTTCCGAGGATGTTGCGGAGCAGCGAAAGTTCCTGATCGCCCAGGCCCGCGCGCTCGACGCCTGCGCTTCCGACGATTTGCCGTCGCAGGACATCAACATGCGGCCCGACATGGCCAAGCAGGCAAAGGACCTTTGGCAGAAAGTGCTCGACGACGGCGTGAGCGCCGACGCTTGCCGCGAGGCGAAGAAACGCCTTCCGGTGCTGGAGAAGCGGGCGGGCGGATTGGACGAGTGAGTGAGTCAGGCCGAGCCCGCGACGCGCGGACCCGGCGTGAAGCGGATCGGCAGCCGCGACGGGCCATGCACCTGAAGCGCCTTGCGCGGCTCCCACGGCTCGTCGCTCGCCCGCTTAAACCCCTTAACCCGCTCCAGAAAATCGGTGAGGGCGATTCGGGCTTCTAGGCGCGCCAGCGGCGCGCCCAGGCAAGAGTGGACGCCGTGCCCGAACGCCAGGTGCGGGTTGGGATCGCGGGCGACGTCAAAGCGACCGGCGTCGCGGAACCACTTGGAATCGCGGTTCGCGGAGCCGATCAGCGGCAGGACCAGTTTCCCGGCCGGAATCACCTGGCCATGCATCGCGACGTCGCAGCGCGTCGCGCGCGGCATCCACTGAACCGGCGAACGATAGCGCAAGACCTCCTCGATCGCCGACGGCAGCAGGTCCGGCGCCGCCCGCAGCCGGGCGAGCTGGTCCGGGTTTTCGAGAAAGCACAGGACGGCGTTGTCGATCAGATTGGCGGTCGTCTCCTGGCCGCCCACGAGCAGCAGCTGTACGAAACCCAAGACCTCCTCCTGCGTCAGCCGTTCGCCGTCCATCTCGGCCTCGACGAGTCGGGTCAGCAAGTCGTCCTGATGCGCCTCCCGTCGCTGCGCGATCAGGTCGGGGAGGAAGTCTCGCATTTCGGCCGTGACCGTTCTGTAATCCTGAACCGCTCGGGCCGCTTCCTCGTCCCGCGATAGGGTGTTGGCGAGCTTCAGGATCACGTCGCTCCAGCGCTTGTAGCGCGGCCACTCCGCCGCGGGAACGCCGAGCATCTCCGCGATCACCCGCATCGGCAGCGGAACGGCGAACTCACCGGCCAAGTCCATTTCGCCGCGCTCGATCACCTGGTCCAGCAGCTGACGCGACAGGTCCCGGATGCGCGGCTCCAGGTCGGCGACGACCCGCGGAGTGAAGGCCTTCGATATGAGGGCGCGCAGCTTGGTATGGCGCGGCGGGTCGAAGAAGATGAACCACTCCCCCGGATTGCCGTTGCCGGACGCGTGCGACAGATCGGAACGGAAGGCGGCATGATCGACCAGCGCCCGCTTGACGCCCTCGAAGTCGAAGATCATCCAGAGATCGAACGGCGGGAGGTGGAAGACGGGCGAGGCGGCCCGCATCTCCTCGTAGGCGGGGTAGGGGTTGCGGCGCATGTCGTCGGAGAAAAGGTCCATCATGGCTCATGCCTCCACCGTCGATTGTATGGCGTCGCTCGGCTGGCGCGCGAGTATAGGGGACCCGCAAATTCGGCGGCGGTTCATTTACGACAATTAAAATGAACTGACGCGGATTATCCTGTAAGTATCATTGCGACCGATCGCGACAAAGAGTAAAGTTACAAGCTAAATCCACCAGCGGCAGCGGGGTTGTCTAACCGACTGGCCGCTCGTCACGCATAACCAAACACAGGTGCGCACGTGAGCAGCCCCGGCAACCCGCCTGTCAATCAGCCACAGCCAATTGCCACGCCTCCAGTAGTTCGACTGTGGGCGTTATTCCTGTTGACGTACTCTCAGGGGTGGCAAGCGGTTGAGTGCTTTCCAACGGTAGAAGCGCGCCTCCTCAATCCGCCGTAAACGCC
>DATKHW010000998.1:0-2529 GCA_035546275.1 Gemmataceae bacterium | reverse complement strand
GGGGGCGGCCACCGTATCGGCCACGACCTGTGCGTTGGCGCCGGGGTACTGGCAGGCGACCTGGATGGTCGGCGGGGTGATGTTCGGGTACTGCGCGATCGGCAGGGCGATCAGCGACATCAGTCCCACAAGGACGATGACGATGGAGATGACCCACGCGAAGACGGGACGGTCGATGAAGAAACGGGCCAGCATTTCTCGTCCCTCCTTAATGTCCAGAAAGGGAGAAGGGGAGAAAGGGAGATAGGGAGACGGCGCCTTGGTCGCGTCTCCCCTTCTCCCTATCTCCCCTTCTCCCCTTCTCTCTGCGGAGAGGGCATGTCAACCAGCGTCGGCGCAACCGGCTTCGCCGCCTGCACCCACTGGATGCCGTCCACGACCACCCGTTCGCCCGGCTGCACGCCGGATTCGATTTCGCGCAGGCCCTCGTGCGAACCGCCGAGGCGCACCGACCGCTTCTCGGCGACGTTATCGAGGCCGACCACGTAGACGACTTTCTCGCCCTGGTCGGTGTCTACGGCGCGCTCCGTGACGAGCACGGCCTTGTGTTTGCCGTTGGAGGGAACGCGCACCCTTCCGAACAGGCCCGCGGTCATGGCGCCGTCCTTGTTGGGGAACACGCCGCGCATGCGGATGGTGCCGGTGGCGGGGTCCACCTGGTTGTCCACGAAGTCGATCACGCCCACGCGGGGAAAGCCGTCCTCGTTGGCCAGGCCCAGTTCCACCTTCGGAGGCCCGGCCCCCGGATGATATTTGCCCTCGCGCAGCAGCTGGTTGACGCGGAGATACGTCAGGTCGTCCACGTCGAAATAGACCCACATCGGATCGACCGAGACGACGGTTGTGAGCAGCGTTCCGCCCGCTTGGTCGCCGGACTGGACGAGATTGCCCTCCGTGACCATCGCCCGACCGACCCGGCCGCTGACCGGAGCGATCACGTCGGTGTAGGTGACGTTGAGCTGGGCGGAATCGCGGGCGGCGCGGGCGGAACTGACCGCCGCTTCCGCTTCCTTGAACGCGCCCTGGTCCTGAATCATCACGGCCAGGGGGGTGGCGCCGGGCGAGGCCCGATCGCGGGCCAGGGAGTCGGCCAGGTTGTCGCGCCGGGCTTCGGCCTGTTTCAGAGCGGCCTCAGCCTGGGCCAGCGCGTGGTCATACGGCCGGCTGTCGATCTTGAATAGGACGTCTCCCTTGTGGACCTCCGCTCCCTCGGTGAATTTGACCTTGTCGAGATAGCCCCAGACGTGCGAGCGCACCTGGACCGAATCGACGGCGGCGGTGCGGCCGGTGAATGTGTTGTAGTCGGCGACCTCCTGCACTAAGGGGACGCTGACGGAGACGGCGGGCGGCGGCGGCGCCGGGGGGGCGGCCGGCGCGCAACCAACCAGGCCGAGGCAGGCCCCGGCGAGCAGCGCCCAGCGCTGGACGCGATGCGGAAGCGAGTGCATAACGCCCTCGTTAGCTTCAGGGGAGTTGCTGTTTTCGGGCCAGTTCCCGGTTGGCGTAGGCGTCGACGGCTGCATTCAGCCGCCACGCCGTCAGGGCGCGATAGCCCCAAATCAGACCGCCGACGATTACCGCGACGGCGAGCGCCGACGCACCGATCCAAATGCCAGCCATGAGACGCCTCCTCGGGTGGGTATTTACGCACCCCTTCCGGAACGACCTATCGCGTGAACAGAGCGAGGGCTTTCGGGTTGTAGTAGCGACGGATGGCGTCGTCCTTGAGGCCCATCCCTCGCAGGGAGAACCAAACGGCCTGTTCGACCAGCTTGTCGCGCGGCACGCCGTAGTCCACGACCGGCGTTTCGGGCAAGAGGCAGGCCATGAGCATGGCGGCGAGATGGTGCGTGAACCAGGCGCGCAGGGCGGGCGGCGCCGGGCCGTCCACGGCCTCGCCGCCGGCGCCGGCCGCCTCGATGCACTCCTCGACCTTGGGAATCCAGGCCGACGCCAGATTGGCCAGCCCGGTGCGGGCGAAGTCGCCGTCCGAAACCAGGCTGCGCAGCATGAGCCGCGTCGAAATCGTCTGGTCCTCGTCGCGCGCCGCGCAGCCCGTCACAATGCGCGAGACCAGGAAATGGACCAGCAAAACGAGCGTGGAAGCCGACGGCTCCAGGGCCGTCAGCCGCTCGAACAGCCCGGCGTCCTGTTCGCTGCAGCACGCCTTCTTCATGGCCGAAAAAAGCGCTTCCTTGGTGGGGAAGTGCTTGAAGAGAAGGGCTTCGGAGACGCCGGCCGCGTCGGCCAGCTCGCGCGTGGTCGTGCCGTCGAATCCCTTCTCGGCGAAGACGCGCCGTACAGCCTTGATAATGGCCGCCCGCCGCTCTTCGCTGGATAACTTGGCAATGGTCTTCATGGAGAGCCTGCCTTTCCTGGTAAGGTAAGTGTATACTCACTCACTCGGGACGTCAAGAGAGATTTACATTTGCGGTTCGGGATGTGCAAACGTAATGGTCGCGGTAGCGGCGGGCGCGTCGCCTGATAAGCCGTGTAAGCGCAGCATCCATGAGCGCCTCAAGACGTGGA
>DATKHW010000997.1:0-9910 GCA_035546275.1 Gemmataceae bacterium | reverse complement strand
CCGGGCCAGCAGCACGTTGAGCGGGTCGCGCTGCGCCAGCTCCGGCCGGGCGTGGGACGACTGCCGATAGGTCTCCGACATGACGATGAGTTTGTGCATCGCCTTCAGATCCCATTTCTGCCGCACCAGTTCCGTCGCCAGCCAGTCGAGCAGCTCGGGATGGCTCGGCTTGTCGCCCTGCGTGCCGAAATCCTCCGGCGTGGCGACGAGGCCGCGGCCGAAATACTTGGCCCACATCCAATTCACCGTCACGCGGGCCGTCAGCGGATTGGCAGGATCGACGATCCATTTTGCCAGGTCCAGCCGCGTCGGCCGCGCCTTCCCCCCCTCTCCCTTGGGGGGAGAGAGGTTGGGGGTGAGGGGGGGAAGCACCGCCGGCACATCTGGTTCGACCTCGACGCCCGGCCGGAGGAAGTCGCCGCGAATCATCAGATGCGTCTTGCGCGTCGACCCAAGGGCCAGCGTCATCGCCTGCGTCAAATGCGGCTCCGTTTTCTGCAACTCGGCCTTGCGCTTGTCAAGTTCCACCAGAAGTGGATTGATTTTGGCGTATGCATCGGCGATCGCCTGCTTCTGGCCGGCGTCTCGCTTGGCCGGCTCGGCCAGCAACGCCGCTTGCACCGCCGGCGGCAGCGTGCGCAGCTCCGTCAGCTTCAGCTGAGCCTCCCAATCCGCCTGGGCGGCCGGCTGCTGGTTCTTGCGGTAGTCGTCGATGTCGCCCTGCACATCGCCGAGCTTGCGGTCATATTCGGCCTTGGCCTTGCGGTACTGCTCGTCCTCGCCCGGGAGCGGGGCGGAAATGTCCGTCTCCACGTCGCTGTTGAAGAAGGCGAAGAACTCGTAGTATTCGCGCTGCGAAAACGGATCGTATTTGTGGTCATGGCAGCGGGCGCAGCCCATCGTCAGGCCGAGAAAGACCTGGGCCGTGGTGTTGGTGCGGTCCACGCACGCCTCGACGCGGAACTGCTCCTGATCGACGCCGCCCTCGTGGTTCGAGAGCGTGTTGCGGTGGAAGCCGGTGGCGATCTTCTGATCGAGCGCGGCGCCCGGCAGCAGATCGCCGGCCAGCTGCTCGATCGTGAACTCGTCGTAGGGCATGTTCTTGTTGAGCGCCTCGATGACCCATTGACGGTAGAGCCAGGCGTAGGGCCGGCCGGTGTCCTTCTCGTAGCCGTCGCTGTCGGCGTAGCGGGCGAGGTCAAGCCAGTGCCGGCCCCAGCGCTCCCCGTAGGCCGGCGACGCCAATAAGCGATCCACCAACTTCTCATAGGCGTCCGGCGACTGGTCCGCGACGAAATCGTCCACTTCCTTCGGCGACGGCGGCAGGCCGAGCAGGTCGAGGCTCAGCCGGCGGATCAGCGTGACGCGGTCGGCCTCCGGCGACGGAGCGATCTTCTCGCGCTCCAGCCGGGCCAGGACGAAGCGGTCGATGTCGTTTCGACGCCAATTCTCGTCTGTAACATCCGGCGGCGCCAGCCGCTTCGGCGGCTGAAACGCCCAGTGATCGGAGTGAGCGGCGGCCGAACCGGCGACGGCGTCGTCCTTGGGCCACTTCGCCCCCTGATCGATCCAGGCGCGGAGGACGGCGACCTGTTCGGCGGTGAGCGGTGGCTTGTCGGCCGGCGGCATCTTCAGGTCGGGGTCCATGCCGCTGACGGCGAGGACGAGCCGGCTGTGGGCGGCGTCGCCGGGCTTAAACGCGGGACCGCGATCGCCGCCGCGCAGCGCCGAAGCGGCGTTATCGAGGCGGAGTCCGCCGCGCTGCTTGGCGGCGCCGTGGCACGGGGCGCAGGATTGGACGAGGATGGGGCGCACGTCGCGGGCGAAGTCGATGGGCGGGTCGGCGGCGGGCGCCATGGGAGGGAGACAAAAGAGAATAATGCCGATGAAAATAGATCGTTTCATGGCGAAACCGCGGGTAGATATATGGAGAGCGGCCGGCAGGAGCCGGCTGATGGGTACGATATCCGGCTGGGGAGCGATCCACAAGGGCGGCCGCCAGACCGCCCTGCGAGAAGATTCAAACAAAAAGCTGACAGCTCATGGCTATAAGCTATTAGCTGAGTGGTAAAAACCGCTTCGGGCCGCATTAGACGGCGAGGCAAAACGAAAACGGCGGCCCGAAGGCCGCCGTCCATAATCCGCCGCAGGAGTCGACGTTTACAAGCCCACTTCCTTCTTCACCTTGTCGTACCAATGGTTGAACATCCCCTGCTTCACCTTGAAGGCGTTGTCCTGGATGATCTCGATGACCATCCGCTTGCACTGCACGTCGGTCTTCTTGCCTTGCGTCTGTTTATGCATCGTCGTGACGGCGTCCTTGAACTCCTTCTCGTCGATATGGCCGTCGTTGCCGGCGAACGTCTCGATCACTTCCTTGACATTGGCGAGTGCTTTGCTCTCCAAAACGTAGCCCTGCGCCTCGCACACCTGGGCCAGGGCGGCGCGGGCCGAATCCACGGTCACGCCCTGCGTCAAGGCGATTTGGAGAATTTCGCGCTCTTCATTCTTGTCGATATACTTGTCGTCGTAGCCCCGCAGTTTGACTTGTTCCACAAACTGCCTTTTCACTTCGTCCAGAGACATGGTTTTTCTCCTGGGGCGGCCGCAGCGCCGCCGGGGGTATCGAATCGTTGCCCGACTCAGCGACCGGGCGCCTCTCGCACAGTTCTTCGCCGCGGAGCGGCGGTCATTTGAATTGAGCGCGATTATATCCGCACGCGCCCGGCGGTCAAGCAGCCGTGCGGGTTTCCGGCGAGCCAGCCAGCCGACCTCAATCGTCGTCGATTACAAAGCGGCGGCGCGACCGGCGCGGGGCGCTGCTCCGGGCCACGCTGAAGATGATGAGGCAGGCCGCCCCGCCGAGGACCGCCAGGCCGGTCACGGCGACAACGACGCCGAGAACCACGGCGCCGACGGTGTTTAGCGGCGCCAAGGAACTGGACGGGGTCGATGTCGTGGAGGAGTCGTCCACGCCGACGACGGGCGGCGCCGGGGCGTTGGCGCCAGGCGGCGCATTCATCGCCGGAAGGCCGGGTTGCGCATTGGGATTGTTGAACGGCCCAGGCGGCGGCGGGTTGGGCGGCGGCGCGGGCGGCGGCGCGGCCGGCGCGGAGTTCCCCGGCGCCGGATTGCCGAACGGTGGGGCGCCGCCTGGGTTGAAGCCGGGATTGCCGCCTCCGGGGTTGTTCGGCGGGCCGAGGTGCATCCCGTTTCCAAAGTCGGCGCCGCGAATGATGGCGCCGCAGCCGGGGCAGCGCATGCCGAGCGGCGGCAAGGGGCCGTGGCTCAACACCGTGCCGCACCCTTCGCAGACCCACTCGTCGTTATTGAAGTGGTTGAACCGCAGGCCCGGGAAGTTGGGCGGGTTGGGATTGGGCATATTCGGGAACTGGCCCGGGTTGTTCTGGAACGGGTTGTTCGGAAACGGATTGTTTTGGAACGGGTTGTTCGGATTGTTGGGCTGCCCGGGCATCGATCCGCCGGGGTTGGGCCGGAACGGCGCCTGGGCGACGAGGGGGGACGCGAACCCCCCGACCGCCAGCGCGGCCAATGCAGACGCCAGGAGATGCGAGTATTTCATGACGCCGCCCTCGATACCGACGAGGATAAGGGATGCTTAAATAGAAATCCTAGCCAAGCCGGAGACGACAGTCAACCGAAAGGTCGGCGCTGGCGCGGCTTCCGATCACCCCCCGAAAATTGGCTCTCCGTAATAGATGTTATGCGGCCGGCCGGCGGCGTCGTTCCACGTCGCGCCGGCCGGGATGCCGAGAGCGTGGTAGATCGTGGCGCCGAAGTCTTCGGGCGTCCTCGGCTCCGTGGCGGGCGCGCTGCCGTTGCGGTCCGACGAACCGATCACCGCGCCGCCAGGCGCGCCGCCGCCGGCGAAGAAGACGGTTTGCACGCGGCCCCAATGATCGCGGCCCGGCAATTTCGCCCCGGGAATGGAGAAGACTCGCGGCGTCCGGCCGAACTCGCCGGCCATCACCACCAGCGTGCCGTCGAGAAGGCCGCTCTCATCGAGATCGTCGAGCAGGGCGGAAACCGAGCGATCGAGCGGCGGCAGCAGAAACTGCTTGAGATTGGGAAAGGCGGCCTGGTGCGTGTCCCACGTCTCGTTGTTGCCGAGGTTGACCTGCACCAAGCCGACGCCGGCCTCAACCAGGCGGCGGGCCATCAGCAGCGACCAACCGAACGCATTACGGCCGTACCGTTCCTGTAATTTAGGATCCGCGTGGGTGACGTCGAAGGCGCGCCGAACTGCCGAGTCGGAGAGCAAGGCGACGGCCTCTTGGCGATGACGATCGAACTGCTCCGTTTCCGCGGCCTGTTCCAGATCGCGGCGCTGCCCATCGACGGCCGCGAGCAAATCGAGCCGGGCGTCGAGCCGGCCGCGCGACAGCGCTTCCGGCAGACTGAGGTTCGGCGCCTGGAAAACGAGGTCCTTCGGATTGAGGGCGCCGATTTCGTGGTGAAAGCCATATTCCGGATAGGCGCCGTAGCCGACCGCGTTGTACGGCGACGCGCTGACGACCCACGGGTCCCAGCGCGGCCCCATTTGGCCGGCGAATTGTCCGGGAACCACCCGGCCAGTGCGATGGATCAGCGTTTCGGGCAGGACGACCGCGGGCGGCAGGTTGTTGACGGCCGGCCGGGCGTAACCGGCCACGGCGGCGAGGGCTGGCCAGTCGCCGGGCCGCGGTTTGTTCAGGTCGAAGCCCTCGGGCAGGACCGATCGGCCCGTGAGCATAATATAATGCGACGCCGAATGATCGTTGGAGGGATGGGTGAGCGAGCGGCAGAGGGCCCACGATCGGCTGCGCGCGGCCAGCAGCGGCAGGTGCTCGCAGATGCGCAGGCCGGGCGTCGCCGTGGCGATGGGCTGGAATTCGCCGCGAAACTGCTCCGGCGCGTCGGGCTTGGGATCGAAGCTGTCGATCTGCGACAGACCGCCGGAAAGGAAGATAAAGACGACCGCTTTCGCGCGTGGTTCGCGGCCTCCGTCGGCCAGGGCGCGGAGGGGAGCGAGGTGATTCACGCCGAGTCCAAGCAGGCCGACGGCGCCAGCCTGAAGCGCGGTTCGACGGGAGAAAACAGGATGACGCAACGGCGAGTTCAAAGGAAGGTCCCGGCGACGACGCGCGGCGATGCAATCAGCGTAGGATGGCGCCGCGCGTCGGTGCAAGAAAAATGCCAACGCCCATTTGAGATCGCCGCGGCGGCAAGTTCACGCCGCCGGCGCCGGCGGAGCCGCAAACAGCGTCCCAACGCGACATCGGAAGCCGGGCACGACGTCCTCGCCGGTCAGCTCGTCCGATTCCCGCAGGTAGGCTTGCGTGCCGTCGGCGCGATGAATGCGCACGGTGCGGGTCGATGGATTCAGCACCCAAACCTGACGGACGCCGGCGGCCAGATACTCCTCAACCTTGTCGTCCACGTCGCAGTACAGGTCGTTCGGCGAAATCACTTCGACGGCCAGGTCCGGGGCGATACGGCAGTGGCCCTCTCGGTCTTCCTCAGCGGGCAGACGATCCGCACGGATAAAGGACACATCGGGCCGACGCACCTTACCGGGAGCGTCGGGAAAGCACTGATAGCTGGCGTCGGCTGGCGCTGCCCGCCCGAGGGGAATCGTCTCCAGAAACGCTCTCAGATAGAAGAAAAGTTGGCCGCCGATCCGGCTGGAATTCCATCCCATGTTGCGCTCCACTAGTTCTCCGTTCACTAGCTCATAGCGATCGCCGTCCGGCATCGCCAGCAGGTCTTCCGGAGTGCAGCGTTGGCTTGTTGCAACCGTAATCATGCGCCTGTCCTCCACGGTCTCATGGGTTACTTGTAGTATACCATGATGGTCCGCGATCGTCAGCGGTAATTGCGCCGCCGTCGCCGTTGGAACTCTGACCAATCTCCGCGCGGACCACCCGCGGCCGTTTCCACAGGCTCACCGCGGATCGGGCCGGGAAACCGTTCACGCTCAGCTCCGAACCGCGGAGGCGAATCTCCAATGTGTTGGGCAACAGCCAGCGGGGGTCGTCGGCGGAGCACCGGCTGCTCAGAAAATGCACGCGCTGGTTGGCGGAGCCGATCCAGCGGCGGCGCGTTTCCGGCTGTTCGCGGAGATACGGCCCATCTACCAGAATGTCCGTTTCGGCCAGCAGCTGCGCGATCGCGGCGTCCGGCAGCCGACGGGCTTCTTCCAGCGGGTAGCCGGTGAAAACCATTACGCTCAGGCATAGGTCATGCGCCGCCTGGGCCAGAACAATCCCGCCGGTCGCGTGGGCCAGCGGCTCGCCGCCCAGCAGCGTGATGCCCTCGATCATATGTATCCGCTGAGCTTCGGCGATCCGTTTGATCGCCTCGGCTGCTGGCATCGCGGCGCCGCCGTCGAAGGCCAGCATCTCCGGGTTGCAGCAGCCGGGGCAGCGCAGCGGGCACCCCTGGAACCACAGGGCGAAGCGCCGTCCCGGCCCCTCCGCCTCGGTGCAGGGCACGATCTGCGCGACCTGCAGAAATAAGCGATCAGGCATCGGCATGGTCGGATTCACGATGGGTCTCTAGCTGCTCAGGCGATTCGCACCCACCCGAATCCGCCTTCGTCGCCCTCACAAACGATGTCGCGCTCCAAGAAGCAGCGGATGACGGCGATGTTGGTGGTCAGATGGCAAGTCACCTGCGCGACCCGGTACTCGGACGGCCCGTCCGCCAGGGCCAGCGGCAGGACGATCTGGTCGGCGCTGTGCGGATCGACCGGAGCGTCGTCGGCGTCGAGGAAGGCGATCACCTGATCCACCGCCTCGTCAGCCACACGCTCCGACGGTTTGCCGCGGGCGCCCAAGCCGAAAAATAACGTCGGCGCCGGCGCCGTGTCCAGCGCCACGGCCAGCACGGAGCCGGGGCCGCCTTCCCACATTTCCTCTCGCAATTCAACTTTCAGGCCGCGTTGGCGCAATCGGTACGCCGCCCGACGGGCCTGCCGCTGCGCCACCGATTCCGGCAGCCCCGCCGCGGCGCTGAACCCGGTCGCCCTCGTCACCGACCCACGGCTTGGCGACATCGCGCCGCGCAGACCCGCGCACGGCTGAATGTGGACCTCGACCACGCCGCCGCCGCGAGGATAGAAGCCGGGGCGAAACATCGTCAGACTCAGCCGCAAACCGAATGCTTCCAGGTAGCGCCGCCAGGTGAGATCGAGGAAGTGAAAGCACGGGCTGGCTTTGACATGCGTGCCGCCGATCAAGATCAGCTCACTGGGCGCGTCGCCGCGTAGAGCCAGCGGCAGGTAAAGTGTATGCAGCACCAATCCGGTCGCCCCGGCGGTGCCGACGTCAAAGCGGTAACGGCCCGCCGTCACGGGCCCAGGCTCGAAGACCAGATCGGTGCTGCTCAACGAGGCGCCGCGAACCTGAGCGCTGCCGATGGTCGCCGCCGCACGGACGCTCATCAGATGCTGCGGTTGCAACCCTGGCTTGGCCCTACCGGCCCGGACGTTGCGCAGATGGAACGGCTTGCCGGTCAGCAACGACAGCGCCAGGCTCGTGCGCAGGATTTGCCCGCCGCCCTCGCCGAAGGAGCCGTCCAGTTCCAGCATGGCGTTGCTCATACCTTCAGGAGAGCATAGCCGGGACGAATGTTCGCGTCCAAGGCCGGCATGCTCCCCTTTGGGTCGCGGCTAAACCGGGTGGGTTCATCTCAAGGCGGCGGCATGGCGCCCCCTCCCGCCGATTGGGCGGGATGAACGTCGATGACGCGCGCCTTGGGGATGGACAGGTCGGTGCTGATCGGTTTGACGGTTTGATCCTGGCCGATGTTGCCGGCCTGGTCGATGGCCTCCACGCGCACCAGGATTTGCGGAGGAAGCCCCTCCGGCATGCGCCAGACATACTGGCCGCTGTTCGCCGTGTTGGCGACCATGACCTGCCACGGAGCATTTTCGCCGGCCGAAGCGTCCGCGTAGGAAATGGTGATCGGATTGGCCGCCATGTGCTCGTCTCGGGCGTTCCAGCGCACGGTGATGTAGCCGGTGTCGGGGCCGCGGCCGACTTCGACGCCGACGAGGTTCACTTTCGGCTTGGTCACATCCACCTGCACCCACACCTGCGGCGGGTCGCCGGCCTTCGGCGGCGGCAGGGCCAGACCGACGCCGCTGCGGGCGATCAAGGTGATGCCGTAAAGGCCTTCTTTTTCGACGCTGACGATGTAGGGCGGATCGGGCTGAGCGTCCTGCTCCTTCTTCTGCCAGGAGCGGCCGCCGTCCTGCGTGTACCACACCTCCACCGCCTTGACCTTGGAAGAGCCGACGTCGTCGATCTTGAAATTCAGCTCGAAACGCTTGCTGTTGACCATGATCGGGTTGGCCGGTCCATCCGGCGGAGGCGGGGCTGTTCCAGCGCCCGGAACAGGAGCGGGACCGCCGCCCGTCCGCAGATCGCCGGAAGGGGGCGTCTTGTATTCGGCCGGGTTGTGGGCCTTGTCTTGCACCTGGATGCGCGCCTCGAGCGAAGCAGTCGTGCCAGGGTTCCAGGAATACGATCCGCTGGCGGTCTGCTTGATCGGCAACGGCTGCCAGTCGCCGCCCGCCGCCCGATAATCCACGCGCAGAGTCGTCACATCGAGGTTCGTGTCGCTGGCCTCCCACTCCACGCCGACCATGCCGTTGTTCGCCGGCAGCCAGCGCATCGTCACCGTTGGGGCCCGCGTGTCGACGCACACTTTGATTTGCGGCTGGGCCAAACTCAGATCGGGCGGCGACAAGCGGTTGTCCGAGTCGCGGGTCTGGACGGTGAACCAGTACCAGCCGTCGCCCCGGGCCTGGAAGCGGAACTCACGGTCACTCGGCGCCACCGAGGTAACGCGCTCGTAGCTCTGGCCGTAATTCACGGAGACATAAAGGATGACTTCCTGAATCCGCCGGTCCACGTCGCCGAACGGGATGCGGAAAGAATTCTGGCCTGAGAAATAGGCGCTGTCGGAGGCGGAATAGTAGATGCCGTCCCCGCCGACGGCCCACGCGGCCGGCGCCAAAACCAGCAGTGCGGCCAGCGCGGCGAGATAGTGGGGGTGGTAGGGTCGGCGAGGGGGTTCATTCAGAAGCGGATTCATGGTCGATCCCCGCCTTCCAGCCGGAGGCCCGGAAGTATGAGCGGAGCGTCCGCGCGGTGCGGCGCCGCCATTTCTCATGTATCGTCGATTGCGGGAGGAGGCGGGAGAAAAAGCGCAGCGAGGCAGGGGACTTGTGGGGGCGCCGTCCCGCACAAGCGTCGCAACCGGAGCAGCACGCTGCGCAAGCAAGTGCTTTCATCAAAGCACTTGCTTGCGCTGCGTGCTCGTCGGAATAGCTGCTCACGGCTCACGCGGAAGCACAACCACATGAGCATGGGTTTCGACGTTGCCGGCCGCATCCTCCGCGTGGGCTGCGATGCGTTCCGTCGCTGCATCCAGCATAAGCTCCCATTGCGCGAAATTCGGCGCCGTCGCCGTCGCCGCCTGGCCGTTCACGATCACGGCTTTGATCGGCCCGTCGTCCGAGGCGACGCCGCGGATCAACCATTTGCCGTCCTTCATGCGCGAAATCCCTGTGACGACCGTGGCCGGCGGCTGGTCGTCCACCGGGTGGAGCAGCTGCGGGAATGCGACGCCGCTCACCTCGGCCGCCCGCGATTCATCGCCGGTCAGCGGCGGCACGTCCTTGTAATCCAATCCATCCTCCTTCAGCTCATGCGTCTTGGTGCTGACGATCTTCGCATCGCGCCCGGGGCCGAAGTAATCGTGAATGTAGATCGGCACGCCCTTCTCGGTCTTCGGCGTGGGCCGCGGGCCGCCGCCGAGGTTCACCAGCGCGCGCGCCTTGCTCCCGGTCCAGTCGAGCAGCTTCACGTTGCGGAAGTGGGGGACGGCCTTGCCGGTCGGG
>DATKHW010000996.1:0-3024 GCA_035546275.1 Gemmataceae bacterium | reverse complement strand
TGGGTGCAGCAACCGCACCATTCCTCCGGGGGCTGACGCCCCCGGCTCGCCTTTTTTTTGCGCGCCTTCGCCGAAAAAAACATCGACGCGCCGGCCGTTGTTAGGGCAGTATGGTGGGAAGTACAGGCTCATCGCCCCGCGAGGCTGCCGACTGATGACCGTCGGACGATCAACGGTGTTTCAGCGTCTCCGCCAGGCTGCGCTCGCCCAGGACGGCGGGCCGTCGGACGGCGAGCTGATGGAGCGCTTCACGGGCCGGCGCGATACGGACGCGCTGGAGACGCTGATCCGTCGGCATGGACCGATGGCCCTCGCCGTCTGCCGCCGCGTTCTCGGCAACGAGTCGGACGCCGAGGACGCCTTTCAAGCCGCCTTCCTGGTTTTCGTCCGCAAAGCAAAGTCGATCCGGTCGCGGGAACTGGTCGGGAATTGGCTCTACGGCGTGGCGTACCGTACGGCGATGAAAGCGCGAGGAGCAGCGGCGCGCCGGCGCATGAAGGAGAGGCGGGCGGCGATCATGACTCCGACGCAGACGGAACCCGAAGAGGCCTGGTCGGACCTGCTGCCGCTCCTGGACCGCGAGCTGAGCCGGCTGCCCGATAAGTATCGCGCTGCGATCGTTTTGTGCGAGCTGGAAGGCCGATCCCGCAAGGAAGCCGCCGGCAAGCTCGGCGTGCCGGAAGGAACGCTGTCCAGCCGGCTGGCGACGGCGAAGCGGATGCTGGCCCGCCGCCTGGGGCGTCACGGCCCGACGCCGTCGGACGGCGCCCTGGCCGCCATGCTGGCGCGAGGGACGGCGGTCTCGCCGACCCTGCTGGCCGCCGCTGTGAAGTCCGCGTCCCTGTTCGCTGCGGGTCAAGCCGCGACCACCGTGGCTTCCGCCCGCGTCGCCGCCCTGGCGGAAGGAGTGCTGAAATCCATGCTGCTCTCGAAACTGACCGTCGCCGTTCTGGCCGTCGTCGCCGTCGTGGCGACCGGGACGCTCGTCGCTTGCCGTACCCAAGCTGCACCGCCGGCTGGTCCGACTGCGCCCACCTCGGCGCCGGCGCCGGCCGACGACAAACGGGAGGTCAATGACGTGAAGCCGGAGTGGGGCGAGGCGGTTGACGGCGTGCAGGCGCGGCTGCGGCCTGCAAAGACCGCCTGGAATGTCGGGGACACGCTCGAGTTCCTCCTTGATCTGCGGAACAAGGGCGAGAAGACCCCGCATCAATGCCGCGTGCCGAATTTCTGCGAAATGGAGTGGGACGGTCAGTGGTACATCTACGGCGGCTCCGATGATTTGGATTGCAAGCACATGTTCTTGCAACCGGGCAAGGAGATCGATGAGTGGGTGCGCGTGGCGCTTGACGTCCCGTGGGTTCGCAAGGACGACAAGGGCAAGCGCTTGCAAGTCGCGGCAGGCAAGCACACCGTACGCGTCGCCGTCCTCCTCGAAGATGGACCCCGGCCGGTGAGCCAGCCGGTGGAAGTCGAGGTGGGCGAGGAATCGGCCTGGGGCGACGCCGACGGCGGCGTTCAGGCTCGGTTGCGCATTCCCAAGATCTCGTGGAACGCCGACGAGACGCCGACTTTTCATCTCGACCTGCGCAACCGCGGCAAGACCACCCCGAACGCGCGCCGCGTCCCGTTCGATTGTCAAATCGAGGTGGACGGAACATGGTATTCCTTCGACCTTCCCTCCGGGCCGTATCCCGCCGTGGGCGACTTGCTCGAACCGGGCAAGCAGGTCAGCGACTGGGCGACTGTGTCGCCGGATAAGAACTGGGGCAGCCTAAACGGCAAGACGCATCATTTTCCGTTGGCGCCCGGCAAGCACACCATCCGCGTCGCCTACAGTCTGAACGGCGAGAAGGGGGCCATTCGGCCGATCAGCGGGCCGGTGGAGATTGAGATCGGCAAGGAATCGGCGTGGGGCGGCGCAGACGGCGACGTGCAGGCTCGGCTCCGCGCGCCGAAGGCGGTTTGGAATGCGGGCGAGGCGCCGGCGTTCATCCTCGACCTGCGTACCGTGGGGAAGGCGAGGCCGGATGCGCTGAAAATCCTGGCGGACCTCGAAATTGAAGTAGATGGAACCTGGTACTGGAACCCCAATGACCCCGATCGACGCGTCCGAGACATCCTCGGCACGTATAATCTCGCCGCCATGGAACAGACCACCGACTGGGTGAGCGCGACCGCCGACAAGAACTGGGTGGTCAAGGCGCCCGCCGCCGGCAAGCCGGATCACTTGCCGCCGCCGCCCGGCAAGCACACGATTCGCGTTTCCTACGAGGTAAGGAGCGGCGAGAAGACGTTCCGGCCCGTGACGGGCTCGGTCGAGATCGAGGTCGGCAAGCAGTCCGATTGGGGCAAGGACGACGGCGGCGTCCAAGCTCGAATCCGCACATCAAAGGCTGTATCGGGGCCGAAGGAAGCGCCGACCTTCGTTCTTGACCTGCGCAACGTCGGTAAGGAAACGCCGCACTCGACGCACATCCCTTTTGACTGCGAGATCGAAATGGATGGGACGTGGTATTACTACCTGGGCCCGATCGACGTCACTTCACCGGACACCCCCCTGGAGCCGGGCAAGCAATACAACGACTGGGTGAAAGTGACGCCCGACCAGCTCTGGCAGGAGAAGGGGCCGAAGACCGCGATACGGCAGCCGCTTCTGCCGCTGTCGCCCGGCAAGCACACGATCCGCATCGCCTACCCGCTCAGCGGCGCCAAGCCGCCCATCCGGCCGATAAGCGGCCCCATCGAAATCGAAGTCCGCCAAGATGGGTGATTGATTGGCGCATCCCGGCGAACCGGGGCGCGGATCGAGTCCGCGCCCCGCTCGCACTATGTCACTTCACTTCCGGCAAGTCCACCTGGACCGCCTGAAGAATGTCTTTCGTCGCGTCGTCTTGCACAAACGCGATCACCTTGAGCCGCTTCAGGTCGATCGGCTGGTCGTCATCGATGAAGGGGCGCTTCTTGGCGGCCGTGTCCCAGTAGTCGCTCTGGGCCTTTTGCAGATCGTCGAGGTTGATTTCC
>DATKHW010000995.1:0-13885 GCA_035546275.1 Gemmataceae bacterium | reverse complement strand
TGCAGAAACTTGCCCGCCCCAACAACGGTAGCCGAGCCAAACGCCGGAACTGATTGCGGTGGGCCTAACGTGAGATCCCCATGCCCCCCGACCCGCGTCTGTTCTCCGACCAGTTCCCGCGCTCGTCGAAGTACAACCCCGATTGGGTCCTCGCCAGCGCCAGCGGCGGAGCCAATGCGCTATGGATGACCGAATGGCTCGCGTCGGTCCTCGATCTGCGGCCCGGAATGCGGGTGCTGGACCTCGGCTGCGGACGGGCCATGTCGTCGATCTTCCTGCGCCGCGAGTTCGGCGTGCAGGTCTGGGCCGTCGATCTGTGGATCAACGTCTCCGAAAACGCCGAGCGCATCCGCGACGCCGGCGTGGAGGACGGCGTCTTCCCGATCCACACCGACGCCCGATCGCTGCCGTTCGCCGCTGATTTCTTCGACGCCGTCGTGTCCATCGACTCCTTCATCTATTACGGAACGGACGATCTGTATCTGAATTACCTGGCCCGCTTCGTGAAACCGGGCGGTCCAATCGGCATTGCCGGGGCCGGACTCATGCAGGAAATCGACGGTCCTCTGCCTGACCATTTGCGCGAATGGTGGACCTCCGATCTCTGGTGTCTGCATTCGGCGGCCTGGTGGCGGCGGCACTGGGAGCGGATCGGCGTCGTCGACGTCGAGCTGGCCGACGCCCTGCCCGACGGCTGGCGGCTCTGGCTGGAATGGCACCGCACGCTGTGCCCGGACAACATCGCGGAGATCAAGGCCGTGGAAGCCGACGCCGGCCGGTTCCTCGGTTATGTCCGCGCCGTGGGCCGACGGACGGACGCGCCGCTGCCGGAGCCGATCACGTCGGCGCCGGCGCAGTACACCAAAAAGCCGTTGCTCCGCGGCGAAACATAACCAAGCGGAGGGACAAACTCGTTCTTACACAGATTTTAGTCTTTACGAGTTCTTACACCTGTTCTTCACGCCTCCCCGTTCGTACTTTGTTCCGCATCGGCCCCAGCGCCGGATGCCGATGCGGGAGGAGCAAGACGGTGAGCGTCGTATTGGTATTGATCGTTATCGCGGTCCTCTTCGTGGCGTACAGCAACGGCGCCAACGACAACTTTAAGGGCGTCGCCACGCTGTTCGGCAGCGGGACCTGCTCCTATCGGCAAGCCCTCGCCTGGGCGACCGTCACCACGCTGGCCGGGTCGCTGCTGGCCCTGCTCCTCGCCGGCGGCCTGGTCGAAGCGTTCAAGGGCAAGGGCCTGGTCCCCGACGCCGTGACGCATCAGCACGCCTTTTTGCTGGCCGTCAGCCTCGGCGCCGCGCTCACCGTCATCATCGCCACGTTCACCGGTCTGCCGGTTTCCACGACGCACGCCCTCATCGGGGGCCTGGTCGGCGCCGGGCTGCTGGCCGCGGCCGGAAATGTTCATTTCGCCGCTCTCGGCACGTCCATCGTTCTGCCGCTGCTGTTCAGCCCCATCGTCGCCGTGCTGCTGACCGTCGCCGTTTATCCGCTCTTCCGCTGGGTTCGCCGGAGAAGCGGCGTCACCAGCACGAGTTGCGTCTGCATCGGCCGGGAGTATGAGGAAGCGCAGGCCCGGCCGGACGGCCGACTGCTGCTGGTGCGGACAGGCGTCGTGGTCACGGTCGGGGAGGCCGGGGCGTGCGTGGACCGTTACCGCGGCCGATTCCTGGGTCTGGAGGCGGGGCGGGCGCTGGACGGGCTGCACTTCGTCAGCGGCGGGGCCGTGGGCTTCGCGCGCGGCCTCAACGACACGCCCAAGATCGTGGCCCTCATGCTGGCGGCCGAGGCGCTGGCGCCGACGTGGGGGTTGCTGCTTGTGGCCGTCGTCATGGCGTTCGGCGGCGTGCTGAACGCCCGGCGGGTGGCGGAGACGATGAGCAAGAAGATCACGCGCATGAACCCCGGCCAGGGTTTCACGGCCAACCTGGTCACGTCGCTGCTGGTCGCCGGGGCCAGCCGTCTGGGTCTGCCGGTTTCGACGACGCACGTCGCCGTCGGAGCGCTGTTCGGCGTCGGCGTGGTGAACCGCACGGCTCGCATCAAGACGGTGCTGACGATCCTCCTGGCCTGGGTGACGACGCTGCCGATCGCGGCGGCGCTGGCGGCCCTGGTCTATTTGCTGCTCCGCGCTTTCGGCGTCGTCTGAATCGAGGAGCTTCACTCGCCCCTTCCTTCACACGCCTGCAGCATTTTCGCCAGCGGCGCTGGATCGGCCAGCCGATGATCGCCGCCGATTTCGATCAGCGCAGCGGCAGGCAGTCCGCTCTTGCGGACCAATTCCTCGCTGTCGCCGAACGGCACGACGTCGTCGGCCCGGCTGTGCAGGATCACCGATCCGGGCTTGATGGTCCGGGCCGTTCCCCATTTCCTCCATGCGGGACAGAGAAGGACGAGTTTCGCGCGGCCGCTATTGATGTTCATGGCGACGGCGCCGCCGCGCGAGGAGCCGACGACCACCTCCGGTCTGTGTCGGTCGAACTCAGCCTGGGCGATCTGGACGGCCTGGTCGAAATCCTCGTCCGGCAGTTTCGGATTGACGACCTCGTGGCCGTGCCGCGCCAGGAAGGCCGGCTTGACGCTGCCGGGGACGGATTGCCAGCCGTGGAGGAAGAGGATTCTCATGCGCCGTTGTTTTGGACGGTCGAATCCGACCCGCGTTCCAGCGGCAGCCAGACCGTGAAGGTCGCCCCCCGGCCGGGGCCGGCGCTTTGCGCCCGGACGCGGCCGCCGTGCAGCTCGGCCATGCCCTTCACCACGGCCAATCCCAAACCCAGACCGCCGCCGTCCCGACGCGCGCCGGCGTCCGCCTGGCTGAACGCCTCGAACAACCGCGGCATCGCCTCGGCGGCGATCCCCATGCCTGTGTCCTCCACTGTCAGCACCGCTTCGCCGTCCGCCGCCGACAACCGCACCGTCACCCGGCCGCCGCGGTCGGTGAACTTGGTCGCGTTGTGCAACAGGTTGCCGACGATCTGCGACAGTCGGACGGCGTCGCCGGACATCCAGACGGGGCCGGCCGGAACGTCCAGCGTCAGCGTCAGGCCGGCCTCCTCCGCCTGGGCGCGGTGGTCCTCGGCCGTGGACCGCACCTGGGCCGCCAGGTCGAGCCGCTCGCGCCGCAGCTGGACCTTGCCCTGCACCACCCGCGAGGCGTCCAGCAGCTCCTCGATCAGCCGCGTCAGCTGCTGAATCTGACGTCCCATCATGTCCCGCACGTCGGCCACGACGGACGGGTCGTCGCCCTTCATGCCGAGGATCTCCACGGCGTTGGACAGCGGCGCCAGCGGATGGCGCAGCTCGTGGCTGAGTACGGCCAGGAAGCGCTCTCTTCGCCGTTCGCTCTCCTGCCGTTCCACCTCGGCCTGGCGGCGCTCGGTGATGTCCCGGAAGACGAGCACCGCCCCCACAATCCGGTCGTCGCTGCGGATGGGTCCGCCGCTGTCGTCGATCGGCCGTTCGGTCCCGTCGCGGGAGATCAGGACCGTGTGGTTGGCCAGACCGACGACGACGCCTTCGCGCAGACACCGTTCCGCCGGGTTCGCGACGGGCTGCCGCGTGTGCTCGTTGACGATGTGGAACACTTCGACCACGGAGCGGCCGACGGCCTCCGCCTCGCTCCACCCGGTCAGCTTTTCCGCGACGGGGTTGAGCAGGGTGACGTGGCCCTGAGCGTCGGTGGCGACGACGCCGTCGCCGATGCCCTTGAGGACGACCCGCAGCCATTCCCGCTCCTGGCGCACCAGGTCGGCGGCGTGTTCGCGCTGCCGGCGGTCGCGCTGCACCAGGATGAAGGTCGCAGTCAGGAAGGCGATGGACAGGACGGTCACGGCCGCCAGACTCAGTATGGCCGTCAGAGCGCTGGAGCGGGCCTGGTCGTCGCGCAGAGCCAGCAGCCGGTCCTCTTCCTGGCGCATGTGGTCCAGCGTGTCGCGGATGCCGTCCATCTGCGCCTTGCCGCGCACCAGCCGGTCGATGTCTTGGGCGTCGCCGGACCAGGTTTTTTGCTCGCGGCGGGTGCGCACCTTTTCGGCCAGCAGAGCGAGTTGCTTATCGACGCGCTCCGTCAGCTCCCGAATACTGGCCTGCTGCGTCGGGTTGTCCACCGTCAGCGCCCGGAGATGCTCGATCCGGCCGTGGATGCCGGCGACGGCGGAATCGTAGGGATCCAGGAATTCCTTCTTGCCGGTCAACAGGAAGCCGCGCGCGCCGGTCTCGGCGTCGAGCATGGAGGAACGCACGGCCTCGGTCCCGGCGACGACTTGGTAGGAATGGGCCACCGCGGCGTCGTGGTTGATGACGACCAGGAGATTGCGAAGCAGGACGGCCGCGCTGACGAGCAGCACGGCCAGGACCAAGCCGAATCCCACGGTGACGGCGTTGCGCACGGGACGTCTCATCGCGCACGCGGCGGCGTTAGCCGCCGGTCAATGCAGGGACAGTCGAACCGTCCCGCTCCCCTCGCCGTTGGGGGCCGGGCGTGGCGTTCGCAGGCGGGCCGCCGCCGCGTCTGGAGCGGCCCCGATGGCGTGGATGGCTTGAGTATAGCAGCCGCGGGTTGGAAGAGGAAGGACAGGCGCAACCGGAGACCGTCGGCCTGCCCAACTGCTCGCTTGCTGCCGCATTATGGGTTGTTGACGACGGTGTTGTCGCCGTGCGGTTTGAGGCCGTATTTGTCTTCCGTCGCCTGGTCGTCAGGGTAAACCCACAGGATCGGCCCGTGGTATTCGGTCGATTCGTGACCGACGTTCGACTCTAGGTTGATCGGCGCGACGACGTAGGCCTGGGTACAATCGGCAATGGCCTTCAGCAGCCGGTAGCCGTCGCCCGGCACGTTGACGTTGCGTGTGCCGTCGGTCAGGTCGACGTCGAACCGGGGATTGCTGGTGACGATCCGGTGCGGAACGCCGTTGATCACGAAGCTGCCCCCCTGTCGGCTGGGGTCCTTCCGCATCGTCCGCACATCCACCATCGTGTCGCTGGCGACGCCGCAGCCGTGAATCTCTACCACTCGCCGCGCGCCGGGCCTATCGTCGAAAAAGCCGCGCAGCTTCTTGAACATGCCGGCGATGGGCAGCGTCACGCCCGTGCCAATGAAGAGCTTGCCGCTGTTGCCGTGCGACACGAGCAGCAGCCTGGCGAGCTTGTATGTGTTCCTCGTGAGCCAATCGCGAAGCCGGTCGAGGTAATCTTCCAGGGAGTAATCCTGCTCCACAATCCAGAAGTAGCAGTCGGGCGGCAGAACGGCGCGGGGGTCCCGGCCGTAGAGGATTATCCGATCGACAAGCGCGACGGTTTTCGTCATGAGGGACTCCTGGGGATGCTGCGCCGCCGCGTCGCGCCGGGGTCGGAGCGCCTGGCCGGCCGCGAACGAAGCGTCGCAGAATGTATACGGATTGAGACTCGCCGTCGGACAGGCAGCAGTCCGGAGGGATCGGCCGAATTGCGAGGGCGCGCGGAGACGGCCCTGCCAAAGAACAGTCCAACGTTTCGTGTTACACTCGCCTTCCCGGTAGATTCTCCGGCCCGGGCAGGCGCGGCCCCGCCGGCCGCCCGCCAAAGCCCGGCTGCGATTCCGCTTCCTCCCTGAGGCGCCGCAGCCGCATCGACAGGTCGTACGCTCGGCTGTAGCGCCGCCATGGATTTGTGTGCAGGCACCGCAGACAACACGCCTCCACTTCCGGCGCGACGTGGCTGTTGAGGCGCGAGGGCGGGAGCGGGTCCTGCAAGGGCGTCTCCTCCCCGTCCTGTCCACCGGCGCCGAGGAGCGGCGGACGGCCGGTCAGCAGCTCATACAGGATGGCTCCCAAAGCGTAGATATCGGTGTACGGACGCGGCTCGGCGAGCGGGTCCCGGGCCGCCTCCGGCGCCCGATAGGCCGCGTCGGCCGGCTCGCGGCCGGCTGCAGGCCGCATGATCGGGAACAAGCCGCCAAGCAGGCGCAAATCCGTCAGCCGCGGAATGCCGTCCGCGGCCAGCATCACGTTGGTCGGTTTGAGGTTGCCGTGGACCACGCCCTGCCGGTGAAGGTAGCTGACCACCGCGGCCAGCTGCTCGACCAGGCGAAGCGCCTCGCCAACCGGCAAGGGCCGGCCGGCGAGCCGGCCGGCCAAGGATCCATTGGGGAAGTATTCGGAGGCGAGATAGGGGGAACCGTCCCACCAACCGGCCCGTTGCATCGGAACGATTTGCGGGTGGGTGAGAGCGGACCACAGGACGGCGTCGCGCCGCAGCCGGTCTTCCCAGGCCTCTTGCCTGCAGGTCCCCGCCGCAAAGACCTTCAAAGCCGTCGGCTGCTCCAGCGGCCCATACAAAGCACGGTAGACCACGGCTTGGGGGCCGCGGCCGATTTCGTCGAGGACCTTGCAGCCGTCGCCCGCCGCCAAGCGCGCCAGCCTCTCGATGGGAGTGGGCGGCACGGCGGCGACGGGGCGGCCCGCCAGAAATCGGTTCAGGTCGTCCGCCAACTCGCCGGCGCAGGAGTAACGGCGACTCGCCTCTTTTTCCAGGCATTTCACGCAAATCGTTTCCAGATCGCGCGGCACGTCGGCCCGCCGTTGCGCGGGAGAGGCCGGCTCCTCATGCAGCACCTGCTGGATGAGCTGGTTCCAGGAGTCGCCCTGGAACGGCGGCCGGCCTGTCAGCAGTTCGTACAGGATGGCGCCCAAACTGTACACATCCGCCGCGGGGCTGACCTCTTTCGTCTTGCCGGCGGCCTGTTCGGGGGCCATGTAGGCGGGCGTGCCGAGAACCACCCCTTCGAGGGTCAACGCGGTGCTTTCGGCGTCGAGGCGCTTGGCCAACCCGAAGTCGGCGACCTTGGGCGTCCCGTCCGTGGTCAGCAGCACGTTGCCCGGTTTGAGGTCCCGATGCACGATCTTTTGCGCATGGGCCGCCTGAACCGCAAGGGCCAGGGTCTCCACGAGGCGGGCGGCGGCGGCGACGTCCCACGGCACGCCGTTCAACCGTTCCGCCAGGCTGCCGCCCTCGACAAACTCCTGGACGCAGTAGAGCCGGCCCTGGTGCTCGCCGAATTCGTAAATGGGGACGACGTTCGCGTGGCGCACCCGGGCCGCCGCCTCGGTCTCAACCCGGAACCGGGCGCGATCCTGGGGTCCCGCCAGGGCGCCGTCGCGAATCAGCTTGAGCGCGAATAGGCCATCCGAATTTAGCCGCCGGGCGCGGTAGACCACCCCCATGCCTCCTCGGCCCACTTCTCCCAGGATTTCAAAACCCGGGATGGCCGGCCAGTCGGTTGGCGCGGCCTCGTCGGGCGGCGGCCAGGCGCCGGTGTCCGGGGGTTCGCTCATCGGAAGACCTCCTCCGCCTGCGCTGCTGGGAGGCCGGCGGCGGATGACGGTGAGTTCAGGGGGTGAGTGTAAGCTCCAACTCTCCTGCCTACAAGGGCAGCAGGCCGAGGGCCGGCGACGCGCCGCCGTTCAAGGGGCGCCGGCCGATGAAAGCGGAGCGGCGGTTCCGTCGAACGTCTGGACCGCAATCTCCTTGCCCTCCGCCCTTCCGTCGGCTATCGTCAGACGATCGCCCCTCACCCCATGGAAACGCAACCATGCCGCGACGACTGCCGACCGCTTTCGCTCTGTCCGCCCTAGTGCTCCTGCCGGCGCTGCTCCGCGCCGACGACCCGCCCAAGGGCGACAAGGACCTGGACGGGACCTGGGAGATGGCCTCCATCATGCAGAACGGCAAGGACGCGCTGACGCCGCCGGATAAGATGCTGGTCACCATCAAGGGCGGAACCGTGACCGTCAAGATCGGCGACGAAACCCACACGGCCACGATCAGCGTGGACGCCTCCAAAACGCCCAAGACGCTCGACCTGACGTTCGGCGACGGTCCCAACAAGGGCAAGACCGCCAAAGCCGTCTACGAGATCAAAGGAGACGAGCTGAAGATCTGCCACGGCGAGCCCGATGCGGAGCGCCCCAAGGAGCTGGCCGCGAAGGAAGGGAGCGACCTGACGCTGGCCACGCTCAAGCGCGTCAAGCCGTAGCCGGCGCCGCGGCCACGGAGATCGGCTTCGGCTCCAAGGACGGGTTTGCGATCTCCTTGGAAGAACCGCGAAGGTTGCAGTAAAGCGGGAGGCGGCGCGAGCAACGGCGTGAATCTGCGCGGAAAGGGGTCGCTTGTGGCCCGGCGGCATTGGCTCCGATACGAATCCATTCACCAGCCGGTGCTGCCCCGCAAACAATTCGTCGCGCGCTTGGGCCGCCATTTCGCGGCCGCCTCCCTGCTCATCGCCCTCTCTCTCCTGGCGGGAATGGCCGGGTACGCCGCTTTGGAAGGCATGGGCTGGATCGACGCCTTCGCCAACGCCGCCATGATCCTGTCGGGCATGGGGCCGCTGTCGCCCCTTCAGACGGCCGGGGGAAAGCTCTTCGCCGGCGCTTACGCCCTGTTCAGCGGCCTGGTGGTCGTCGTGGCGGCGGGCATTCTCCTGGCCCCGGTGCTGCACCGGATACTCCATCAGTTCCACGTCGAAGAGGAGAAGAAGGATCGGTAATAGCGCTTCCGCTCCGCTGCATCTCCGAATGAACTGCTCGGCGGGTCACTGCTGCATCATCCACCACGACATCCAACCGATCGCACAGCCGGCCGCAAGACAGGCCAGCAAGATCCACAACCACGCTGTGTTGCCGTTTTGGGAGGCAGGCGCTTCCTGTTTCTCCAGGCGCTCCGGCGGCGGCTCAACGGCCGCAGGCGCCGCCGGGCCTATGAACGGCTTGCTTTTCGGGGTCGCTCCAGTGAACGCCCTCGCGTTGGTCGTGATCGCTTGCAATTCCTTGATCGCCTCGGCGATGGAGCCGTAGCGGTCCTCCGGCGCCTTCTCCATCAGACGATCGACTACATCCGCTAGGGGCGCCGGAGTCTCCGGGCTGAGGTCCCGGATCGGCTCCGGGTACTCATTCTGATGGGCGAGCATCTTCTTCACCGGGTTGTCATAGGGGAAGGGATATTGCCCCGTCAGGCATCGGTAGAGGATGCAGCCCAGGCTGTATTGATCGCCGGCCGGCGTCCGGGCCAGCGAATCCAAGATCGACTCGGGACTGGCGCAGTCGAGTCCCTTGGCCAGCTTCTTCCCGTTCGTCATCGTGTCCAGGATCGACTTGCCGCGTTCGCTGGTCAGCAGAAAGCCGACGCCGAAGTCGAGCACCCGCACCCGCCGGTCGGCGCCGATCAGCACGTCGGTTGGCTTCAGCAAGCCGTGGAACAGGCCTTGCTCGTGGTACGGCAGCAATCCCGACGCCGCCTGGAGGGCGATCTGGGCCGACTGCCGCGGCGGAAACTTGCCGTGCTTCTTGAGGAGATCGTCGAGGCGCTGTCCGCCTTCCAGATAGGGCCAAACCAGATAGATCTTGTCGCCGGACGCTCCGATGTTCACCAAGGCGCTCACGCGCGGGTGCCGGACCCGCTTGAGCGCCTTGACCTTCTCGGCCACCGTCCCCAAGTTCATCACATTTCGCCGCGGTACGATCTTGACGGCGTACCACCCGCCGTCCTTTTTCGATTTCGCCTTGTAAACCGGTCCCATCGAACCGACGCCGATCACGTCGATCAGCTGGAAGGACGCCAGCGTCAGCTGGTCGACGCGGCCCTCCAGGACGTATTCGGCTTGAAACCGTGTGAGCATTCCGTGCTGGACGAGAAAGCTGCTCAGCTCTTTCGGCCCGGCCGCAGGCGTTTTCTGAAGAAACTCCGCGAGCCGCCGCCGTTCGTCAGGCCCAACGAGACCCGAGTCGAAAAGCGCGGCCGCGTATTCGCCGCAAGCGGCGAACGCCGTGGACATGACTCACCCTGTATGGACGGGAATGCCAAAGGATGCCCCAATTGGGTCTATAGCATATTCTCGCCGCGGATGAGTCGCTGACGGGATTGTCTCACGACAAGGCCCATGTTCCAACACCCGGCGCCGGCCAAACCATTCACCACGGAAGAGCCTGACCCAGGTGGAAATAGCCGCCGGTCGGCCCGTCGTCGGGCAGCGTGGCCAGCTGCACGCTCGTCTGGCCGCCTTCGGAGACTTCCATCGGGGCCGCCGATCCCCCCATGTCCGTCTTCACCCATCCGGGATGGGCCGAGTTCACCTTGATCTTCGTCCCGCGCAGCGCCTGCGCCAGATGGACAGTAAAAGCGTTGAGGGCCGTCTTCGAGGCGTCGTAGGCGAAGGCCTTCTTGTCGTAGATCGGCGCAGAGGGGTCGGAGTGGATCGTGAGCGACCCCAGGATGCTGGACAGATTCACGATGCGCCCCGCAGGCGCCTTGCGAATCAGCGGCAGCAGGGCCTGCGTCAGCGCGACGACGCCGAAGAAATTCGTCTCGAACGTCCGCCGCAGAACGTCCGGCGTCACGGTGGTCGTCGTGTTGAAGCCGCCCGGGGCTTCGAAAGCGGCTTCGTCCAGCATGACGCCGGCGTTATTGACCAGGATGTCGAGCTTACCGAAGCGCGCTTCCAGATGCCGAGCGATTTGTCCGTGGTCCTCGGGCCGGATGACGTCGAATCGCACGGCCTCGATGCTCTTGACGCCCTCCTTCCGCAGCGCGTCGGCGGCGGCCTTCCCTTTCGCCTCGTCGCGGCTGGCCAGGACGACGGCGACGCCCAGCCGGCCGAGACCGCGGGCGGTCTCGAAGCCGATTCCCTTGTTCGCTCCGGTGATGAAGGCGACTTTCTGTTCGGACGCCACGATGTTCCTCCTCTTAGGGGCGCAGGGAAGGGGTATTTTACATAATGGCAATTGCTAATCGACCCTCTGGCGCGTTACGCGGCCTATGGAGGCCGTCGAGGCGCCCGCGGGGCGTCGCTCCGCATCACCGGCGCGCCCCCCTGTACATCGCCGGCTGGGCGCCATAGACTGGCAGGAGTTGGGCCTTGCGAACCGGGCCGCGGTCTTGATGTCGCTTGCGTCATCTCCTCCTTCGCCTCTTCACTCGTCCCACCAAAGCAGCCAATGCGTTTGGCCAGGGCGCGCGGCCCGGCAGTCGGTCGCCGCGCTTTCCGGGCCGTTTTAGGAGGCCCTTTTATGGGCAAGAAATTGTACGTGGGCAACCTCGCCTACGGCGTCACCGACGCGGATCTGCTCAAGATGTTCGAGGCGCACGGGACGGTCCAGTCGGCCCAGGTCATCATGGACCGGGACACGGGCCGCTCCAAGGGCTTCGGCTTCGTGGAGATGGGCAGCGACCAGGAGGCCCAGGCCGCCATCGCCGCCCTGAGCGGCAAGGAGCTGGACGGCCGCGCCCTCACCGTCAATGAGGCGCGGCCCAAGACCGAAGGCGGGGGCGGCCGCGGCGGCTACGGCGGCGGAGGAGGCCGCGGCGGCTACGGCGGAGGCGGAGGCGGGGGCGGCCGCGGCGGCTATGGCGGCGGCCGCGACCGGTATTGACCAGAGCACGTCTCCGCACGGAGCGTCCGTGCGGAGACGTCTATTCGACCGCCTCTTGCCCCGGGCGCCCGTGTATGTTATAGGCCAGGGGGAAGCGGCCGTTCCTCCCGTCCTGCGGCTGCGCCGCCCTATCGCCCGTCGTCGTTTCCACGGCGGCGGCTTTCTCCCGCCTGCCCTGATTCACTTTCCGATCCTGCGGGCCGCCGACGCGCTTGGGCGAGGACAGGACGACGCTCGCCTTAATAAACCCTTTTAGGGGGATACCTATCTTGAAAGCGGATGGAATCGCACGTCGCGCCGTTTATCTCGTCCAGCCGAAATTCCCTCCCACCATCTGGGGCATGGAGCACCTTCTGCGAATGACGCAGTACCAGGCGGTGTTCCCGCCCTTGGGCCTGCTCACCCTGGCCGCCCTCGCCCCCAAGGACTTCCACGTCACGATCTGCGACGAGAACGCCGGCGAGCGCGTCGATTACGACACGCCCGCCCAGATCGTGGGTCTCACGGGATACCTGCTGCAGAAATCCGTCGTGCTGGCTCACGCGGACCAATTCCGCCGCCGCGGCAAGACCGTGGTGATCGGCGGGCCGCTGGCAAATCTCCTGCCGGAGGTGTGCCGGCCGCATTGCGACGTGCTTTTCGAGGGCGAAGCGGAGTACACCTGGCCGCGTTTCCTGCGCGAGTACGCCGCCGGCCGGTGGGACGATCGCTACGCGGAAACCGAAAAGATCCATCTGCCCGATTCGCCGCCGCCGCGCCTGGATCTGGTGCGACGGCGCTACGCGCATGGGATCGTGCAATGCACGCGCGGCTGCCCGTTCAGCTGCGAGTTCTGCGACATCATCGTGGTGTTCGGCCGCAAGATGCGTTTCAAGCCGGTCGAGCAGGTGCTGACCGAGGTGGCGGCCTGGCATCGGCTCGGCGTGCCCGTGGTCTTTTTCGCCGACGACAATTTCGTCGGCCATCGCGCCTACGCCAAGGAGCTGCTCAAAGCCCTGGCGCGGTGGAACGCGCGCCAGGGCCGGCCGCTGGCGTTTTACACGCAGGCCAGCATCGACATGGTGCGCGACGACGAGCTGCTGCGCCTGCTGCGCGACGCCAACTTCAACGAGGTCTTCGTCGGCATCGAAACGCCGCGCAAGGCCAGCCTCGCCGAGACGCACAAAACGCAGAACGAGAAGGTCGATCTCGTCGATGCGGTTCACACCATCCAGTCGCATAACATGTTCGTCATGGCCGGAATGATCGCCGGCTTCGACAACGACGACGCCGCCATTTTCGATGAGCAATATGAGTTTTGCCAGAAGGCCCAGATCCCGATCATCATGAACAACACGCTCAACGCCTCGCCGCGGACGCCGCTGGCGCAGCGGCTCCAGGCGGAGGGCCGGATGCTCGACGACGACTGGACGAAGGACGACTTTTCGCACCAGGTCAAACCCGGCGCCACGAATTTCCGCCCCCTGCGGATGACGATGGATGAGCTGACGCACGGCCAAAAGAAGCTCATCCGCCGACTGTACGAGCCGGAGGCGTTTCGGGACCGCATCCTGGGCAACCTGGGCCGGTTTCAGCGCGTGCGGTTTCGTCCGCAGTCGGTCAACCGGGGCGAAGCGACGGCGTTTCTCCGGCTGGCGAGCTTCTTTTGCCGTCAAGAACGGGGGGCCCGCTCCTTCTTTTGGAAGGCGCTGTGGTCCACGCTGCGGCGGTATCCGCGGAACACCATGACGATGGTCACGCTGCTGGGGAAATACGCGCACATTTTGCAGCTGAATGGGTTCGCCCGCGTTTGAAGGATTGGACGGCCGAGTGGGCGTGTTCGTGGCCAAAAAAGCGCCGCCTCAAAGCGACCGGGGTGTCAGTTTGGGCGTCAGGGAGCGGAAACGTCAAGGAATGCAGGGCGATAGGAAGTGGAGCCGACGGGGATCGAACCCGTAACCTCAGCATTGCGAACGCTGCGCTCTCCCAGTTGAGCTACGGCCCCGGCGGTTCGCCGATGGATGGAGGGATTATAGGGAACCGACCGCCGCCGCCGCAAGGCCACGACCGGCGCCGTCACGGCGCCTTGGCGCCGCCGTCCGTCTCTTCCTTGAGCGCCCGCGCCTGGTATTCGGCGCCTGCAAAGGCGTCGCCCTTCAGCCGCTCCAGACACGCCTTCGATCGCGCCGCGTCGCCGCGCACCGACTCGAACAGCTTGGCCAGGTTGTAAAGCGCCCGCGCCTGCTCTTCGCGATCCTGTTTGTAGAGCATATCGACCCGCAGGTATTGCCACAGCGCCTCGTCCGGTTGATTGGCCTGCTGGTAATAATCGCCCAGCGTGTTGTACGCCGCCGCCTTCAGGCCGTCGTCGGCGGCGGTCTTGATCACGTCGTTCCGGAGCTTGCTTTCGACGCCCTGCACATTGCCCTGCGCCAGCTGCGTCTGGGCCAGGTAAACCTGGATATAGCCCTTCTGTTTGTCGTCCGTGGTGCCGGCCA
>DATKHW010000994.1:0-4574 GCA_035546275.1 Gemmataceae bacterium | reverse complement strand
ACCGTCGCTTACGCTTCCGGCTCGTTGGGCGGTGCTCATCGAAAGATTCCTTCCGCGA
The DNA here is from genome assembly GCA_035546275.1 of Gemmataceae bacterium. Taxonomy (GTDB): domain Bacteria; phylum Planctomycetota; class Planctomycetia; order Gemmatales; family Gemmataceae; genus UBA4732. The sequence goes on along the minus strand of DATKHW010000994.1, from coordinate 4,516 downwards.
TCTCTTTGCTCCGCCGCCACGCTTCCGCTCTCTCGGCGCCGGCCGTCTTCAATTCCAGACTCAGGCCGCCCGAAAAACCGATTTCCCGCAGCGCCGCCGCCAGGTCGGTCAGCTGCGCCGCCGTCAGCCGGCCGGTCAGCAGAGGCCAGTGCAAATCCCCGACGCCGTCGTTGTCGTTGAGATGGATGTGGGCCAGCAGCGGCCCTGCCGATCGGGCCGCCGTCGCCGAATCCTCGCCGGCGATGAGACAATGGCCCACGTCCAGCAGCAGGCCGAGATTCGGATGGGCCGTCCGCCGCAGCCATGCCAGCGTCGCGGCGGCGTCGGGCAGCGCCCGGCCGGGGATCGGCTCGACGCAGAGGCGCATCATGAGGCCGGCCGCATGATCCGCCAGAAGGCCGCACGCCTCGGCGAAGCAGCTCAGCCCGGCCGCGCTGCCTTCCATGCCGGAGACGACGTAAGCGCAAGTCGCCCCCAGCCGGGCGGCGTCGGTCAGCTGCCGTCGCATCTGCTCGACTGCCTCGCGGCGCAACCCGGCGTCGGCGGCGTCCAGCATCCGGCCGTCGGGCATGCCCCGGCCGACGGCGGCGCAGCGGACCAGCAAGCCGGCGTCGGCCAGCGCCTCGCGGTCGGCGTCCGGCCGGTCCTCAAGCGCCACGACATCGACGCAACCGAAGCCGAGGTCGGCGGCGAAGCGCACCTCCGCCGCGAAGTCGGCCGGCGGGCCGTCCAGCAGCACGGACAATGAAAACCGACTTTTCGCATCATTCATGGCAGCATACCGGCGCCTCGACGCTTCCGACGGCCGACAGCGATTCAATATAGCGGTCGATGTCAGTCGTCTTCCAGCGAACGAGTTTGCGCGTATAGCGGATCGGTTGAGGCAATTTTCCCAGCGCGACCATGCGCCACAGGGTACGGACGCCGATCGACAGACGGCGGGCCACGTCCTGGGCGGTCAGCAGGTCGCGGGAGACGGGTTGCAGAACAGGCATGGATGCTCTCCGTTGCACGAACCGCGCGCCGGGAAACGCGGCCGTATGAACAAACGTACACTACAAATGTTCGGTCGGAAATGCAAGCCGAGAAATCGCCTGGTGCAGGCAGCTCGCCTGCATGAATATTACCCTGGCGAGGAAGAACCTCACGCACCAGCCTGAAGCGCCAGTGAAGGCCTTCGCTGGCGCTTCAGGCTTGTGTGACCTGCTTTCTCGCCGGGGTAATAGCATTGCAGGCGAGCCGCCTGCACCACGGTCACGGATCGAGAAACGTAACCATGCCATACGGAGGGCTAAAGTCGCTTTTGTAGCCGGCCCGGTCGCGGAACACCGCCCACAGCACCGAGTACGGCGGCTCCCGCGCGGGGAAGGTGATGTAGCCGTCGGTCAGCACCAGGACCGCAGCGACCTCGCTGTCCTGGGCCAGGCGGTTCATGCCGGGGCTCATGTCGCTGCCGCCGAAGCCGGCGATGCGGTACTCCGACAGCTGGGCCGGCTCCAGCCACTCGTCGCGCGTCACTTCGATGTCGCATTGCAGGATATGAACCTGGGCGACGCCGGCCCCGTCGCAGAACGACCCGATCACGCCCAGGATCTTCGGCAGCGCGGCGGCCATCGAACCGCTCGTGTCCAGCACGATGTGCAGCGTCCATCCTTCGCGGAGCCGGCCGCACAGCACGACGCCGTCGTCGCGGTCGGCCCCGCGCCGCGACGCCTTCGCATAGGATCGGCCAGCCGGGGCGACGGCGTCGAGCCAGCGCTGCAGCGCCAGCTGCCACGGCGGCTGATACGCCGTGTGCAGCGCCTTCATCATCGCCTCGCCCCGCTGCGGCTCGCCGGCGCCGCCGGTCTGCTGCGTCTCGTCGATCTGGGCGCGGAGGGCGCCGAGGCTGAGCGCCTTGGCGGCGGCCTTGCGAATCTCCTCGCGCAGCTTCCGCCGCAGCTCCGGCGGCATGTCCGGTTCGAGAATCTCCTCCTGGGCTGCATTTAGAAGATCGCCCAGAGGGTTTTTATCGCCGAGCGGGTCCGGCGGCGGTTCGGGCGGCGGCGGTTCGGGCGGCACCAGTCCGGCCTTTTCCAGCGCATCGCGGATCGGCGATTTCCCCGGCTGCGGCCGTCGCCGCCGGCGCTTCCGCCGACCCGTGTTCCAGCAGCCGATCCGGCCGCCTCCCTGCTTCGACAGATCGACTACCAGCGATTCCAGCGATTCGTTTCGCGCTCCCGAGCGCACCAGGCCATTCAGCGGCACGCCGCGGCCCATGTCGGCGCTGAGCATGTCGTTGATGACGTAGTCGTGGGCCACGTTGACCAGGTGCGGGTTGGCGTCGCCCTGGCGGGTGTGCGTGTCGAGGGCCAGGTGCAGCAGCTCGTGGGCCAGCACGAAGGCGGCGTCGGCCAGCGGCATTCTTGTGAACAGGTCGGGGTTGATGCAGACGACGCCGGTGGGACCGACGGCCGCCACGTTGAAATAGCGGGTCGGCACGACGCGGACCAGGTGAGCCAGGCCGGCCAGGTGCGGCATCTCGGCGCAGACCAACCGCAGCGCGTGGCCGGCGCGGGCGACGGCCGTCTTGTAGCGGTCTGTAGATTTCGGAGCGGTTTCGTCGCTCATAGCCCAGCCACCTCCTTCAGCGTTTGCAGCATCGTCTCGGACGCTCCGAGATCGGCCCACTGCGGCACGAGGTTCAGCAGCACGGCGAAGCGAAATTCCTGCGGCAAGGCGGCGAGCAGGGCGTTCACCCGGCCGGGGAAATCGTCGCCGGCGTCGGGTGGTCGTAGGGGCGGCGTTACCCCGCCCCTACCTTCGACGGCCTTGCGCAACCGGCTGACCACGAACCAGAGCGCCGTCGAGGGGCCGGGCAGCAATTGGGGATCGCGCAGATAATCGGCGATGGGCAGCAGATCGCCCAAGCCGTCCTCGACCAATGCGCAGAACAACCCCGCGTCCTCCGGACTGAGCCGGCCGAAGGCGATCGCCCGCCGTTCCTCGGCGTCGAGCCGGCCGCTCTCTTCGGCCAAATCGAGGTCGCGCGACAGCAGCGCCCAGGATCGCGGCGTGGAGAACGGCGTCGGCTCGCGCGGGACCGGCCGGGAAAGCGCCTGCGGGACATACGTGATGAACGCCCGCACGTCGGCCCGGATTCCGGCCTGCTCCGCCCATGCCATCCAGCCGGCCTCGTCCACACGCAGCGTCACCAGGAAAAGCCGGTTGACGAGCGCACTGCTCAGCGAGCTGACGACGGCCCGGTCCTCTGTCCGATTGCCGGCCGCGATCACCCATGAGCCTTTGGGGAGGTCGTGTTCCCCCAACCTCCGCTCCAGCAGCAGCGAGTAAAACGCCTTCTGCACGTCCGGCGGCGCCGCAGGCAGTTCGTCCAGGAAGAGGCAATACGGGCGCTTGTCGTCGGGCAGCACCATCCGCGGTGGGCAGAAGACGGTGCGCTCGCCGACCACCTTCGGCACGCCGCCGACGTCCTCCGGGGCGATCTGCGTCCCCAGGAGCGAACGGCACTCCATGCCCGCCTCGGCCGCCGCCTGGCGCACAATGTCGGACTTGCCCAATCCGGGACTGGACAGAAGCAGCAAGCTCTCCTCGGCGGCCAGGCAATGGATGAGCGACTTGGCCTCGTTGAGCGTGAGCGCATCGTCGGTTTCGGCCATTGGCGCTCCTCTCAGGCGACGAACGCCTTGGCGTCCTCGGCGGAGACGCGGCCCATCGCCAATGCCCGCCGCAGCGCCGGATTGAGGACGCCGCCCTGTTCCGCCAGGTCGAGGGCCCGTCCCAGCGACGCCCAGGCTCGCGGCGTCGAAAACGGCACGGACTCGCGCGGAACCGGCCGCAGCAGCGCCTCTGGATTTTCCTCGATGAAGGCGATCACCTCGCCCCGCACGCCGTTGGCCCGCGCCCAGGCGATCCACTCCGCGGCGTCGATGCGGATGTGCAGCACCAGGACGCGATTGACCAGCGCGCTGGAAATGGTACGGACCAGCGCGCGGTCCTCCGCCCGGTTGCCGGCCGCCACCACCCACGTCCCCGCCGGCAGGACGTGCTCGCCGAGCCGGCGCTCCAGGAGCAGCGAATAGAACGCCTTCTGCACGTCCGGCGTGCAGGCGGGCAACTCGTCCAGAAAGAGGCAAAACGGCTCCACATGCTCCGGCAACAGCACGCGCGGCGGGCAGAACACCGAGCGCTCGCCGATGATGCGCGGCACGCCGCTGACGTCCTCCGGGGCGATCTGCGTGCCGAGCAGCGACTTGCACGGCAGCCGCGACTCGGCCGCCGCCTGGCGGACCACGTCCGATTTGCCCATGCCCGGCGGCGACAGCAGCAGCAGGCTCTGCTCGTGGGCCAGGCAGCGGATGAGCTGCTTGGCCTGGCTCAGCGTGACCGTTTCGTGCAGGACTTCCGTCGAACCGCTCATCGGGCCTCCTCTTCGTTCTCCCCTCTCCCCTGTACTCAGGGGAGAGGGGTTGGGGATGAGGGGTTCTTCTTCCGCAGTCGTAGGGTGGGGGGGGGG
>DATKHW010000993.1:0-4240 GCA_035546275.1 Gemmataceae bacterium | reverse complement strand
GGTAGATCGCGAAGACTTCGACGCGGGTCGGCATTGGGGCCGCCAGATTACCACGGGGTGCGGCGCGCCGCTTACGCGAATCGACGCCGGACCAGGCCGCTGCCGCGCCAACGTATCAACTTGCTAAACTGGGTAGCGTTGTCCTCTGTTGTCCACTTGGCCGGTTGTTGGCGTTCCGCGGCATGCTGGCGCGTCCTTGCGTTCAACCCAATTTCGGGCACATCTGGACCCGAAAACGGCAGCGGCGACGGCTTCCCGGTCAACCTGAAAGGCAACGGCGCTGAGTAGCCCCGTCCTGCGCAGTTGTCGCTGATCGGGGATGGATGACCCACCAACGCCCTCACGGTCAGGACGCCTGCGGGCCGGAACGGCGCAGGCCGGCTGGAAGTCGGCCAGGTCTGGTAGAGTGTGGCATAAGTTGGAGCAACGGGACACGGACGCCAGAATTTCGTGAGCGATACGTCAACCGCACGGTGAGTATGGCGGCGGTGTCGTTGAGTTGTCCGGCGACGGGGCAGCAGCATAAAGGTATAACATCTCCAGCGCCGTGCCGGTCTGGCCTCAAAGGCAGCCTTCACCGACCCGCGCACGCGGGGGGCAAGAGAGGCTCCGATTCCGATCACCGGACCACTCTTCGCGTCGTTCGTCAGGTGCAAGTACAAGGCCCACCTCCAGGCGGCCGGCGAGGCTGGCACCTGCTCGGCCTACGAGCGGCTCCTGGCCGACCTCGACCGAGACCATCGAGAGGAACGGCTTGGGGCATGGCGGGACCGGCTCGGCCCCGGCCGGGTGGTTGCTAACCCCGACTCGGTCGTCGCGGCCGTCGGTCAGGGGTACGGGCTCATTACAAACGCCTCCGCCACGGCGGGCCGGTTCTCGGTCCGTTTCGAGGCCCTGGAACGGGCCTCGGACGACGCCGGCGCCCCACAGTACGTCTCGCTGGTCTTCACGCACCGGGAGAAGATCACGGGGCACGACAGGCTGCTCGCTGCCTTCCACGCCCTCGCCTTGGCCGAGGTGGGGGGCACGCCGCCGACGCACGCGAAGATCGTCCACGGCCGCGACGGCACAGTCACGAGGGTCGCCCTCGTCAAATCCGCCGGCCCTACCGAGGTCGGGGCCAAGGCCCGCCGGCTCGTGGACGAGCTGGCGGCCCAGGTCGGCGCCCCCTCGCCGCCGCCGCTGACCCTCAACGACCACTGCCCCGTCTGCGAGTTCCGCGACCGGTGCCACGCCGCCGCCGTCGAGAAGGACGACGTCAGCCTGCTCCGGGGCCTCTCGCCGGGTGAGATCGAGCAATGGCGGGAGCGGGGGGTGTTCACTGTCACCCAGCTTTCCTACACCTTCCGGGCCAAGAGTGTCGCCGGCAAGCGGGCGGGCAAGGCCGTCAGGCACCTGCCGGCCCTCCAGGCGCTGGCCGCCCGGGAGAAGAAGGTCTACTTGGCCCGCCCGCCCGAACTGCCGCCAGCGGTGGCGACAACGGCGCGTGTGTTCCTCGACGTCGAGGGCGTGCCGGACAGGGACTTCTATTACCTGATTGGAGCCGTCGTCGAGGCCAACGGCGAGACGCGGGCGCACGCCCTCTGGGCGGACGGTCCCGAAGACGAGATGCGCATCTGGCACGGCCTGCTGGCCCTCCTCAGCGGCCTCGGCCCGTTCGTCGCGTACCACTGCGGCCGGTACGAACGGACGTTCCTCGACGACATGGCCGGCCGATACGGCGCCCCCGCCGGCGCCGAGGCCGTCGTCGAGCGGCTCAAGACGGAGTCCGCGGACGTGCTGGCGGCGATGGCCGGCTGCGTCTACTTCCCGGCCCACTCGCGGGGCCTGAAGGCCGTGGCGTCGATCGTCGGGGCGTCGTGGTCCGACCCCGCCGCCTCGGGCCTCCAGAGTCTCGTGTGGCGGCAGCGGTGGGAGGCGACCGGCGACCCGGCTGCCAAGCAGAGCCTGCTCCGGTACAACGAGGAGGACTGTCTGGCCCTCCGGGCCGTGGCCGACGTGCTGGCCAAGCTGTCCGCGGGCGCCGCGTGCGAGCTGCCGGTCGTCGGGCCGGACGAACTACCGGCCAACCCCGTCCGTCAGTTCGGTATGGGCAGCCCGGCAACGCCGGAGATCGGCCGAATCATCAAGTGCGCGTACTTTGCCTATCAGACGAACAAGGTCTTGTTCCGGACCGACCCCCGCGTCCGCGAGAGCGTGCGGCGGCAGAAGGTTCGTTTGCGCAAGCCAAGAGTCAATAAAGTTATCACGTTCCCCCGGCCGGACCGATGCCTCCACTGCGGGGGCGGGACGCTCTACGTGTACCGGAAGCTGCCGTTCGCCAAGACCGTGTTCGACCTGCGGTTCTCGCCGTCGGGCGTGCGGCGGTGGGTGGTCCGGTACGAGACCTTCCGGTACCGCTGCGGGTCCTGCCTCCGCACGTGCATCTCGGCCGGCTACCCGAAGCACGGCGGGCAGTTCGGCCACGCCCTGTCGAGCTGGGCGGTCCACGCGCACGTGGCCCAGCGGCAGTCGTTCGAGGACGTGACCCGCGGCATCAACGACGTCTTCGGCTACTCGTTACCGTACTCGATCCTGTTCCGAATCAAGCCCCGGATGGCCAAGAAGTACGGTCCGACGCAGGAACTGCTCCTGGCCAAGCTCCGCGCCGGCCCGGTCCTCTACGTGGACGAGACGCGGGTGCAAATGGGCAGCAAGACGGGGTACGTGTGGGCGTTCACGAACCTGCACGAGGTCCTCTACCTATACAGCGCCAGCCGGGACGGGACGGTGCTGGGGAAGGTTCTGGAGGGGTTCAAGGGAGTGCTCGTGTCTGATTTCTTCGGCGTGTATGACGCACCCCAATGCGACCAGCAGAAGTGCGTGGTCCACTTCGTCCGCGACCTGAACGACGACCTGAAGCGGCACCCTCTGGACGCCGAACTGGCCGACCTGTCGAAGGGGTTCACGGCCGTGTTCATGCCGATCATCGCCACCATCGACCGGTACGGGCTGACGCGGTACCACCTGAACAAGCACCAGGCCGACGCCCACCGGTACTTGGCCGGTGTGGCGGGCCGGGCGTACCAGTCGAAGGTTGCGGACGGCTACCAGCGCCGACTCGGCAAGTACGGGCAGCGGCTGTTCACGTTCCTGTTGCACGACGGCGTGGCGTGGAACAACAACGCGGCAGAGAATGCGATCAAGCTGTTCGCCGGCCGCCGGCGGGTCATCGGGGCCTCGTTCCGAGAAGGCAAGATCGGCAACTACCTGCTGTTTCTGAGCATCTTCTGCACGCTCCGGCGGAATGGTGGCAGCTTGCTGAAGTTCCTGCTGTCCGGCGAGAAGGACATTGACGTCTTTCTCGCCCGGCGCTCGAAAATCCCCCACGTTTCATCGGAAAAGGATCCTTCCGGCACCGAGTCGCGCCTGAACCCGTCCCCCAAGCCGGGATCACCGCCCGAAGACAGTCCGCCGGCCTGCCGGACTTCGTAGGAGCCGCCGTATTAACTACCGCGGCGTGTTGGCAATGTCAGCCTGCGTATCCTCAGACCGCGCGACACCCTGAACCTTAAAAGTAGATTTAAGGCCCGTATCGATCGAGGGACTGGACGCCACGACTCGGGTTGCATTCCATCTCAAGGCCTTCCCTTTACGCTGCCGGCCGACATTCTTCAGGGTCGGCTTTTCCATAAGCCGGCCCTTCGATCGGGCCAACCTCGCGCGGTTTGAGAGCGTCGGTCTGATCGTGAGGTTCCGACCGGGCCGGCGGTTTCGCGGCGGTTTCCGAGGGCGCGCTGGGGCGTCGGGGTTTCGCCCGCGACCCCTTTGATTTTGAGTGGGCGGCTTTTGTCGCGGTGAGGGATTGATCCCTCTGCGGCGCGCAGACGACGCGGCGCAGAAAACCGACTTGGGTGGCGAGCATCGGATCACGTTTGACCACCCCGGCGAACAGCCGTCGGCCTTCGTCCAGGTGGACGCGGTCCACGCGCCAGGTCGCAGCCACCCAGAATCCCTCACGAGCCACCCAGCGTCCCTGTTCCGCCAGCAGGTGGCGGTCCGCAACGGCGGGCTCGGTCCGGCCACGATGGTCCGCGATGATCAAGTCGAGCGGGTGTTCGCCGCCGAAGAATGCGGTGAATCGCCAGATGTCGCCTTCGCTCACGGCCGCCGGCCGGATCCTGCCCAAGCCGATTGCGCTATACGTAGTCCAGTCCGTGGCGGCCAGGGACTCGGCAACATCGAAGAAGAGCGCGCCGTA
>DATKHW010000992.1:0-9976 GCA_035546275.1 Gemmataceae bacterium | reverse complement strand
CCGTCGCCGAAATCGAACGGCCCGCGACAACGGCCCGGTCGCCAGGTCCACTCGATGAGCCGCTCCAGCAGCCGCTGGTGTTCGGGGTCCATCGCGGCGTCCTCGGCCAGAGCCACACTGCGCTTCATGTAGCGCTGCAAGTCGTCCCGATCGCCGTCGATGGCCCGCATCGCCAGGCGTATCAGCCCCCATTCCGGTTCACTGAACGGCCGGACGCAGCCGAAGTCGAGCAGGCCCAGCCGGCCGTCGGCCATGAAGAGAAAGTTGCCCGGGTGCAGGTCGGCGTAGTTCACGTGCCCGGCGAATAACAGCCGGTCCCATGCGCGGACGATCAGGGCGCCGAAATGGTCGCGCTGTTCCTGCGACGGGTTGCCGGCCAGGAAATCGTTGACATGAACGCCGCCGAGCAGCTCCATGGTCAGCACGCGGCGCGTCGAGTGCTGCTCATAAATACGCGGCACGACGATCCGATCGTCCTCGCGGAAGAGCGAGCGGGCCTTGCGCTGAAACTCCGCTTCCTTTTCGTAGTCCGTCTCCCATTCCAGGACGCGACGAAGGTCTTCGAGCTGGGCCTTGAGGTTTTCCCAGTCTTTCGAGATACGGAGAGGCGTCATGAGCGCGAAAAGGTTGCGGAAATCGGAGCGGATGGTCGTGGCGATGCCGGGGTACTGGATCTTGACGGCGACTTCCTCGCCGGACTTGAGGCGGGCGCGGTGGACCTGGCCGAGCGAGGCGGCCGCGAAGGCGCGCGGCTCGAAGGAGGCGAATACTTCTTCCGGGTCGCCGCCCAGCTCGTTGCGGACGTGTTCGCGCAGCAAGGCGAAGTGCATCGGCGGCGCCTGGAAATGCAATTGCTCCAGCGTATCGACGATCTCTTCGGGGACGACGCCGGGCAGATTGGCGAGCGTTTGGCCGATCTTCATGACGGCGCCGCGCAGGTAGCTCATGCCGGAAAACAGCCGCACGCCGACGCGCAGGTGCGTTTCCAGCAGGGCCTTCTCATTGCGCTCAGCGGAGCGGAACCAGCTGCGCACCCACCAGGCGGCATAGGCGGCGAATATCTGCGCTTGGAGAGCGCCGAGGGCGCCGAGCCGATGCAGCGGCCCCTGTGGCACGCGCCGCCGGCCCAGGCGGTCGATGAGCTGTTGCAAGAGCGCCGCGTCGAGGCGCTCGTCCGCATCGTCTTCAGCCGTCGGCAGAGCGGCGAGCAGCTCCGCGAGGTTGGGATTCATGAGAGGTCTCCTTGGGCGTCGATGGCGTGGACTGGTTCGCAGGCGGCAGCGAGTGGACGAACATTTTCAGGGCTTGATCGAGGACGGCCAGCGTGTCCTCCTGGTGCGGCGAGGCGTCGCCGAGCCAGAAGGCCAGGACGCCGGTGTAGAGCGTCCAATACAGGTGCATGATCGGTGCGGCCGGCTCCTCCTGCCCGTGTCGAGTCAGGATGGCGCCGACCGTCTCGAGATGGCCGGTGCGGAGCGACTCGCCCTCGGAGGCGTCCGCGAGCGGGCTAAGCGCCCCTTCGAGGACGGGCCGAAGACAGCCGCGCACGGGTTTCAGAGACCGCAGGCCGGCCGCGATGAAGGCGAAGAGGTCCTCTTCCAGCGACTCCTCGTCCCGCCGCTTCCGCTCATAAGAGACGCGCGCCTCGTCGAGGGCCTCGGCCGTCAGGGACATGGCAACGGCCTCCTTGGTGGGGAAATAATTGAAGAGCGTGCCGGCGGCGATGCCGGCTTCGCGGGCCAGGTCGCGCGTGGCCGCACCGTCGAAGCCGTCCCGCCCGAACAGCCGCCGGGCCGCGTCCAGGATGCGCCGCCGCGTGGCTTGCTTGGCATCGTTGGTGATCCGCATTGGCCGCCCTCGCAATATGAGCCTGCTCACATAATAGCTGCGGGGCGCCTGCCGTCAAGAGGAAAATGAGTGCGCTCACAAAACTGTGCGCGTCTATGGACTGAGAGGGTCAGACGGAAATCCCTTGCTTGCGCCGCGAGTGGGATCGAAGATGGGAGGCACGGCGGGTATGTAAAAAGATCGGATCGCGGCCGACGAATAGGGCCGTAGCATCCGGACGCTTCCCGCGGAGTCCCCCCATGAGCTGGAAAGACAAAGTCGTCGGCCTCTACAAGCGTTTCGGCGCCCCGGTCAAGTTCGCCGCCAAGGTGGTCCTCGGGGCCGTGGTGCCCGGCGGTTCGGCCGTCATTGAGTTGGTCGGCGCGGCGCTGGACTGCGTCCACGAAACCACCAAGGACATTCTCGAGATCGACGAGGAGCGTCTGTCGGCGACGACGGCGGCGGACCTCCAGCGCCTGGAAGGCGTGCTGGACGTGCTGACCGGCGACCTTGGGGCGCTGACGGCCCAGATGGCGGCGCTGGAATCCCTGCCGGACGTGGCGAAACAGCAGCTCGACGTGGCCCTGGCGACGGACGACCGCTGCCGGGCCGCGCTGGGCAAGCTCGACGGACTGGCCAAGGGCTTCGACGTGCTGCGCGAGCAGAATTCAAAGATCCTCAAAGGTCAGGGCTACGCGGCCGGAATGCTGGAGGAGATGTTGCCGCTGATGCGCCGCATGGCCGGCATCGCCGATTACGTCGAAGAACTGCACGCGGCCGGCATTTCGGGATCCGAGTTCCGCTCGCTCCTGGCGGTGTTCCGCGAAGGGCAGCGCGACCTAGGGCAAGGGCGGATCGCCGAGGCCAGGGCCAAGCTGTCGGAGGCGTCACAAGCCCGACCGACCTCGGGGGCGGCCGCCGTGGCGCTGGCGGCGGTGCAGGCCGTCGGCCACGACCTGCCGGCGGCGGAGCAATCGCTGGGCCGGGCCGTGCGGCTGCGGCCGCGCGACGCGGAGCTGGGCGAATTGCACCGCCGCGTCACGGAGGTCAGTCGCGGGGCGACGCCGGCGAGCGGGGGGCGTCAGCCCCCTGATGGCGTTACGGCCGCGCCGCCGAAGGTCGGGGCCGTGCTGGACGGCTGGCGGCTGGAATTGCTGCTGGGCCGCGGCGGCTGGGGGCAGGTGTTCAAGGCGACGCGCGGCGGCGAGGCGCGGGCGCTGAAGGTGATGCACCCCGAGCTGTCGCGCGACCCGCTGTTCGTGGAGCGGTTCAAGGCGGAGATCCTCACGCTGGGCGGCCTCCGCGGGAACAAGCACCTGGTCGAGATCCACGGCTTCGGCATGGACGCGGGCTGCTGGTACTTCCTGATGGAGTTCATCGACGGCGTCTCGCTGGAACAGTACCTGATGCGGAAGGGGCAGTTGTCCGTGGCGCAGGCGGTGCCGCTGTTCGCACGGGCGGCCGACGGCCTGGCGCTGGCGCACGGCCGCGGCGTGGTCCATCGGGACCTCAAGCCGGCGAACATCTTGCTTCGGAAGCCGAACGGCCAGCCGGTCGTGGTGGATTTCGGGCTGGCGGTGCTGGCGGGCGGCACGGGACTGACGAAGACGGGCCAGTCCGCCGGCTACACGCCGATGTTCGCGGCGCCGGAACAGTTGCGGGGCAAGCCAGCCGACGCCCGCACGGATGTCTATGCCCTGGGGGCGTCGCTGTTCTACGCGCTGAATTACGACAAGCCGCATCTGCGAGAGCCGGATCAGTTCGAGCCGGAGCACGCACCCGAGGCGCTGCGGGATGCGCTGACGCGGGCGCTGCAACATCGGCCGGAGAAACGCCCGGCGAACGCGGCGGAATTCCGAGCGCTGCTGCAAGGGGCCGGGGACGGGATGGGGCGAGGAGACCCCGCCCCTACGACGGCGACACCTTCCGCCGGTAGGGGTGGGGTTTCCCCGCCCTCCTCCACCCCGGTCAAGCCGCAACGTAAGGCGGACGAGGTGTACACCAACTCGCTCGGGATGAAATTCGCCTGGATCCCGCCCGGCACGTTTCTCATGGGCAGCCCGCCGATTGAACCCGAGCGCGAACACGACGAGGTGCAGCACAAGGTGAAGCTGACGAAGGGGTTCTGGATGGGCGTCCACCAGGTCGCGCAGGCCCAATGGCAGGTAGTAATGGGGTCCAACCCGAGCCACTTCAAGGGCGACAGCCTGCCGGTGGAGCAGATTTCCTGGGACGACGCCGCAGCTTTTTGCGAAGCGCTCGGCCGCAAGGACGGCAAGCCGTACCGTCCACCGACGGAGGCCGAGTGGGAGTACGCCTGCCGTGCCGGCACGACGACGCCGTTCCATTTCGGCTCAGCGATCTCGACCAATCAGGTCAATTACGATGGTAATTATGTTTATAATCAAGGCCGGAAGGGCGTTTATCGTCAGAAGACGACGCTGGTGGGGAGCTTCCCGGCCAACGCCTGGGGACTCTTCGACATGCACGGCAACGTCTGGGAATGGTGCCAGGATTTCTACGACGCCTACGAGACGCGAGATGATACCGATCCTCAAGGCGCTGGAAGCGAAGGGGGCCGCGTGTTGCGCGGCGGATCCTGGGACAGCTACCCGTGTTTTTGCCGTGCCGCTTTCCGCGGCAGGTACCATCCCGACCGCCAATACGGCTACGTCGGCTGCCGCGTCGTCCAGTGCCTGGACTGATTGACATTCCGCGATCCAGCCCCGGAGGGGCGGCGGTCAATAGCCAGGGGTGAAACCCCTGGATGCTGACGCGCGGCCATTGATCGTTTCAGAAGCCCCGGAGGGGCGGCAGAACCTTCGCCGTCACGGGGATTCTGCCGCCCCTCCGGAGCTGAATGCAAAGGGGTGGTGATGTGCCTCGGACTCCAGGGGTTTCACCCCTGGCTATTGACCGCCGCCCCTCCGGGGCGGATGCACGGAAAGGCGGCCCGCCCGGCGTCGCCCACCGGCCCTCACTTGCGCCCATTTACCCTCCGCTTTAATCTCCCCAGACCTCCCCTGCATATGGTAGACTCGGCGTCGCCCCGCGTCCCCACAACGCCGAGGTGCGTCATGACCCCGTGCCTATTCGTCGAACTTCGCGGCTCGGGGCGGCCGTATCCGCCTTCATCGTCTTCCAACGGCGGCCATTTTTCCGGGGGGACGGACCAATGGCGCGGCGGCGCGAGGCCCGGAAAGCCCGGCCCCGTCAACAAGTTAAGTGTGCGCCAAGGGGCGCCGCATTTGGCGCACGTGGCGCAGCCCACCCCGATTTTTCATCCCTGGCCGGGCGCCGCCGCGCTTCCCTCGGCGCCGCCCAGCGGAGATGGTATGCTGCATTACGCTCGCTTCGTCCACTACCCACCGGGGACCCGAACATGACGACCCTGGCCGCTCCTCCATCCCAGCCGGCGCCTGCCGCGCCGCCCCTCGCCACGCTGGCCGACCTGATCGAACGGCTCGGCGGCGTGCCGCTGCATCGCATTCGCGTCCACCCCGCGCCAGGCACGGCCGTCGAGCAAGACGTGCTGGAGGCGGCGAAACAAGGTCTGGTATGCGAGCTGGTGGACGGCGTGCTGGTGGAGGTAGCCATGGGGTTCCGCGAATCGTTGCTGGCGTTGGCGCTAGGGCATCTGCTGTACGCCTTCGTCCATCCACGCAATCTTGGTTTGGTAACGGGGGAACACGGCACGGTGCGCCTCTTCCCCGGCCTGGTGCGGATACCGGACGTGGCCTTCGCCAGCTGGGACCGTGTGCCGGGCCGACGCGTGCCGGACGAAGCCATGCCGCTCATGGCGCCCGACCTGGCCGTCGAGGTCCTTAGCGAGGGCAATACTCCCGGCGAGATGGCCCGCAAACGCCACGACTATTTCAGCGCGGGCGCGCGTCTGGTCTGGCTGGCGGAACCCCGACTTCGGATCGTTGATGTCTGCACGAGCGAAAGCCAAGTTGTCCGGCTGACGCCTGCGGACGTGCTGGACGGCGGCGACGTGCTGCCGGGCTTCCAGCTGCCGTTGCGGGACTGGTTCGCCGAGCTGGATCGACACGGGTGAGACATTGGGGACGCGAGCGGCTTCGCCTTTACCGCCCATCGCAATTTGATAGACTTGGTAAAGATTCGCCCTTCCTTGTTGTTTCGCAGGCAGTCTCATGTCCGCTGACCCCACCGCCGTCAACGAGGCCACGCCCCCGGCCGTGCCTGCGCCTCCCAAGCGGTCGGGAACGGAGGTCATCAAAGAGAACAGCCGCGCCCTGCGCGGCGATATCGCCGAGGAATTGCAGCAGGAAACGCCGAAATTCAACGACCAGAACAAGCAACTCCTCAAGTTCCACGGCACCTACCAGCAGGAGGACCGCGACGCCCGCAAGTCGCGGCGTGCCGAGGGACTCGGCAAGCATTACATGTTCATGGTCCGATGCAAGATCCCCGGCGGCCGCGTTCTGACGGACCAGTATCTCGCGTTGGACGACCTGGCCGGCAAGCACGCCGGGGGCACGCTGCGCTTTACGACCCGGCAGGGCATCCAGTTCCACGGCGTTCTCAAGGGCGACCTCAAGGCGACCATCGCCGGCATCAACGCCACGCTGCTGACCACCCTGGGGGCGTGCGGCGACGTGGAGCGCAACGTCATGGCCTGCCCGGCGCCACACCGCCACGACGGCGTCCATGAGGAATTGCAGGCGACCGCGGCCCGCCTGGCGGCCCACCTGGCGCCGCGGACCCGCGCCTATCACGAAATCTGGCTCAACGGCAAGCCGGTGGAAGCAAGCGGCCGTAACGGCGATGCGGCTGGAGCGGATGCGGAACCGCTCTACGGCAAGGTCTACCTGCCGCGCAAATTCAAGACCGGCCTGGCGACGCCGGAGGACAACTGCGTCGACCTGTACGCCCAGGACCTCGGTCTGCTGGCCGTCGTCGAGTTCGGCCGGATCGTCGGCTACAACGTACTAGTCGGCGGCGGTATGGGCATGACGCACGGCAACGCCGCTACGTTTCCCTACCTGGCGAAACCGATCTGTTATGTCCCCGCCGATCAGGTGGTCCACGCGGCCGAGTCGGTTGTGAAATTGTTCCGCGACCACGGCAATAGGGCCGACCGCCGTCGCGCCCGCATCAAATACGTCGTCCACGATTGGGGCGTCGAGCGCTTCCGCGAAGTGCTGGCCGGCTATCTCGGCGGCATGCCCGCCTTGCCGCGTCCCATCGAGGTCGGCGGCATGGATCTGCACCTCGGCTGGCATCCGCAGGGCGACGGCAAGTGGTACTACGGCCTGGGCATCGAGAACGGCCGCGTCAAGGATGAGGGATCGCTGCGTCTCCGATCCGGCCTGCGGGCCATCGTGGAGCGATTTCGTCCGGAATTGCGGCTCACGCCGAACCAGGATGTGCTGCTGTGCAATCTCGGCGGCGGCGACTTGCCGGCGCTGGAGCGAATGCTGGAGGAATACGGCGTTCCCCGGCCGGAGCAGCGGACCAACGCGCGGAAGCTGAGCATGGCGTGCCCGGCGATCCCGACGTGCGGCCTGGCGCTTTCCGAGGCGGAGCGCTCGCTGCCCGGCATTCTCGATGAGCTGGAACTCGAGATGAAAAAGCTCGGCCTTGAGGACGAAGCGATGAGCGTGCGGATGACCGGCTGCCCCAACGGCTGCGCCCGTCCCTACCAGAGCGACGTCGGCATCGTCGGCCGCAGCGGTGACAAATACGTCCTGTACGTCGGCGGCCGGACGCGCGGCGATCGGCTGAATTTCGAGCTGAAAGACCTCGTGCCGCGCGGCGACATTGTGCGCTTTTTGCGGACGCTGCTGGTTTATTTCAAGTACGAACGGCGGCCCGGCGAATCCTTCGGCGACTTTTGCCAGCGCCAGGGTCAGGAAAAGGTGCAGAACTACCTGCGCGATTACCAGATTTGAGCGGCCGTCCTCGGGCAATGGTAGGGTGGGTCGAGCGTCAGCGAGACCCAGCAGAGACGGAATCCACACCGGTGGGTCTCGCTTACGCTCGACCCACGCTACGCCGCAGCCGCCGATACGACGACTCAACCGAGCTTCACCGTCACGGTCTTCGTTTCCGTGTAGTGTTCCAGCGCGGCCTCGCCGTTCTCACGGCCCTGGCCGGACATCTTGAAGCCGCCGAACGGCGTTGTGGTGTCCACGACGTGATAACAATTCACCCATACCGTGCCGGCCTTCACCTTCTGCGCGAACAGGTGGGCCTTGTCGATGTTCTTCGTCCAGACGGCGGCGGCCAGGCCGTAGTACGTCTTGTTGGCCCGCTCCACGACCTCGTCCACCGACGAGAACGGCAGCACGCTTACCACCGGCCCAAAGATTTCGTCCTTGGCGATCGCCATTTCATCCTTCACATTGTCGAACACGGTCGGCTCGACGAAAAATCCCTTGTTGCCGACGCGATGGCCGCCGGTCAGCAGCGTGGCGCCTTCCTTTTGGCCGCGCTCGACGTAGCCGAGGATTTTGTCCATCTGCTCCTGCGACACCTGCGGCCCCTGCTGCGTGTTCGGATCGAGCGGGTCGCCAAGCTTGCGTTCCTTCGACTTCTCCGCCAGGCGCTCCACGAATTCCTGGTGAATCTTCTTTTCGACGAACAGCCGGCTGCCGGCCGTGCAGCACTGGCCGCCGTGGAAGTAGATGGCGTGGTACGACCCGGCCACCGCGTCATCCAGGTTGGCGTCGGCGAAGACGACGTTGGGGCTTTTGCCGCCCAGCTCGAACGTGGTGCGCTTGAGCGTGTCGGCCGCGGCTTTCTGGATGATCTTGGCCGTGTCCACGTGACCGGTGAAGGCGATCTTGTCCACGTCGGGATGGACGACGATGGCCGCGCCGGCCGTTTCGCCGAAGCCGTTCAGCACGTTGACGACGCCCGGCGGGAAGCCGGCGTCGGCCGCCAGTTGGGCCGCGCGCAGCGCCGTCAGCGGCGTCTGCTCGGCGGGCTTCATCACCACCGTGTTGCCGCACGCCAGCGCGGGGCCCCACTTCCAGGCCAGCATGAGCAGCGGGAAGTTCCAGGGAATGATCTGGCCGACGACGCCGACGGGCTGCCGCAGCGTGTACGACAGGAACTGGCCGCGCACCGGCACCGTCTTGCCTTCGATCTTGTCGGCCCAGCCGGCGTAGTAGCGCAGCGTGTTGCAGACGCCTTCCATATCGCCGATCGAGTCGGTGATAGTCTTGCCGCAATTGAGCGATTCCAGAGCGGCCAACTCGCGGGATTCCTTTTCGATGAGGTCGGCGAGCCTGAAGAGGAGCTTGCCGCGCTCGGCGGCGTCCATCTTGCTCCAGGGGCCGGATTCGAGAGCGCGGCGCGCGGCCTTGACGGCCTTGTCCACGTCGGGGGCCGTGGCGGCGGCCACCTTGATGATGACCTCGCCTGTGGCGGGATTGATGGCGTCGAAGTATTTGCCTTCGGCCGGCTCAATCCATTTGTTGTCGATGAAGAGGCGAGTCTCCTTGACGGCCGGGGGGGCAGGGCGTTTCAGCGTCGCTTGCGCCATGGCGGCAAACCCTCATGGTGAGAATGGACGGAAACCACACGCGGGACTGGTTGTGATGGAGGAAGTGTAGGCGGAGGGGCGGCGGGGTCAAGATTGCACATCCCCATCCGGCAGGGATCCGTCCCCCCCCCGCGCAGAAAAGAGGAAGCGGCCCCGCCTCACCCTTCCACCAGCCCCTCCTGCGGCCCTGACGTGCTGGTCGGCGTCCACGACGGCGGGTCGCTCGCCGGGAACGATTCTTCCGACGCCTCATCCACTGCATCCCGCTTCTCTTTTTCGTTCTTTTCGTGATCCGATTGGTTCTTTTTCGGTGCATGTTGTTTCCCTGGATTTTGCGAACGCGTTGCCATGACAGGTTCCTCCGGAGCGATGACTGATCTGCACATTTCTTGGGTGCAACCGCCGTGCCGGCCGTTCCGTGCGTCCGGGCCGCCGGCGCACCTCCGTTTTTCTGTCACAAGTCGCCGAACGCGGAGTAGAGGGGCTGCGGCGATCGTCCCTCGCGTCCGCATTGCAGAAGATCGGATCACCGGGATACAATCCCGGCGAGATTCTAGGATCCGGCGGAGGCCGTTTGTATGAGCTGGAAGGAAAAAGCCGTCGGCCTGGTCAAGCGCTTCGGCGAGCCGGTCAAGT
>DATKHW010000991.1:0-5432 GCA_035546275.1 Gemmataceae bacterium | reverse complement strand
GCCCAGGCGTCCAGCGCCTCGTGGCGCGACTTGAACGTGACCAGGTTGTGCTCCGCCAGCCCCTCCAGCCCGTCCGGCAGGGTGTCGGCGAACCGCCCCCGGCCGCGGCGCACGATCACCACGTCGAGCAGTTGCTGCTGCTGGGACAGATCGCGCTCGACCTCGACCACAAAGGGCGAGCCGGTGAAGAAGTCGGTCAGCAGCAAGCCGAATAGGCGATGCCAATCGCGCATCAGCTCGCGCTCGATCGTCATCGGACGAGCCTCGCTGAGGCAGGAAAAGACGATATAGAAGACCTATTTTACCATAATCAACAATGTGTCCCTTTTCCCACTTAGCCACGCTCCCCAGATAATTCCTCGAAAGCGTCCGCAACTTTGTTCAACTCGCCTGTCTCGTGATCCCACCAGTATACCGCGTCGGCGTAGCGATCCGATTGCGGGTCGGCCAAGAGAACAAGTATGTCTCCACCGCCGTTGTGCCCGATAGCGAGTGCCTCCGGCGGAAAATCCGGCCGCTCTCGGGCCAAAGCGGTCTCGCGGACAATGTCATTGCAAGTTCGCTTGAGCCGCTTGCGGTCGCTGTCATCGAAGATCGGGTACAGCCACCAATGATCGGTTCGCGTGGCGACCTCGCCGCCGTTGTCGCGGCACATCTTTGCGACGTATCCCAGCGGCAGCTTGCGGCCGAGCTTCGCCTCCGCGCGCTTCACAAACTGGATGTCGATAGGAAACGCCACTACGGTGCAAAGCCCCAAGCGGCTGGCTAGTGATTCTGTAGCGCCGCGCCTCCTAATCCTACCCATTTCCTCCTCCACTGCAAGCATATTCCAACCCGCTTCGATATGCCGCCGGCCCCTGTCGCCGCCCAGAAAACATTTGCCCCCCGCCATCCCTGATGGTACGCTCAGCCCCTGAAGGCCCGGCCGCGACGCCGGACGCCACGGGATTCCGCAGGTTATTCCCCACTTTCCCCGAGTTCACAACATGAAAACCCTCTCCGTCTTTTCCCTGATCGCCGTCGGCGGATCGCTTTGCTTCGGGGCGGACCTGCCGCGCAGCAGCCCGGAGGCGCAGGGCGTTTCCTCCGCGGGCGTCCTGGCGTTCGTCGAGGCGGCCGACAAGAACATCGATGCGATGAACAGCTTCATGCTCCTCCGCCACGGCCATGTCGTCGCCGAAGGCTGGTGGGCGCCGTATGACGCCGAGGCGCCGCATTCCCTCTATTCGCTCAGCAAGAGCTTCACCTCCACGGCTGTGGGGCTGGCCGTCTCGGAAGGCAAGTTCAGCCTCGACGATCCGATCCTCAAATTCTTTCCCCAGGACGCCCCGGCCGAGCCGAGCAACAACCTCAAGGCGATGCGCGTCAGCGATCTGCTCCGCATGTCCACGGGACAGCAGGCCGAGCCGGCGCGCACCGCGGATCAACCGTGGACCAAGACGTTCCTGGCGCAGCCCGTTCCGTTCAAGCCGGGGACTCATTTTCTCTACAACACGTCGGCCACCTACATGCTCTCGGCCATCGTCCAGAAGACGACGGGCATGACGGTTCTGGATTATCTCAAACCCCGGCTGTTCGAGCCGCTGGGAATTGAGCATCCGACGTGGGAAACCAGTCCGCAGGGCATCTCGGCCGGCGGCTATGGGTTGAGCATCCGCACCGAGGACATCGCCCGCTTCGGCCAGCTCTATTTGCAGAAGGGCAAATGGCAGGGCAAACAGCTTGTGCCCGAAGCATGGGTCGAGACGGCGACCAGCCGGCAGACCTCCAACGGCAGCAATCCGCAGAGCGACTGGGACCAGGGCTACGGCTATCAGTTCTGGCGCTGCCGTCACGGCGCTTTCCGCGGCGACGGGGCGTTCGGCCAATACTGCATCGTGCTGCCCGATCAGGATGCGGTGATCGTCCTCACCAGCGGCGTCAAGGACATGCAGGCCGTTTTGAATCTGGTTTGGGATAAATTACTGCCGGCCCTGCAGGCGGACGCGCCGCTGCCGGCCGATGAGGCGGCCGCGAAGAAGCTCGCCGAGACGCTCAAGGGCCTGTCGCTGCATCCCGTGGACGGCGCCGGGACGGCCGCCAAGGCGCTGGGCAAGACGTTCGTGTTCCCCGCCAACGATCGCAAGCTGGAAGCGCTCACGCTGGAAAGCGACGGCAAGGACGACGCCGTGACGCTCGTCGCCCGCATCGACGGCAAGGAAGAGCGGATCGTCTGCGGCCGCGGCAAATGGCAGAAGGGGCGAGCGGCGTGGGGCCCGCTGACCGAGCAGCCGGAGGCGGCCAGCGGTGCCTGGACCGACGACGATACGTATACCGCTAAAATCTGTTTCACCGAAACCCCGTTCCTCGTCACGGTCCAGCTGAAATTCGCCGGGGACGAGCTGCATTGCACCTCCGAGTCGAACGTGGGCTTTGGAGCGACGAAGGGGCCGGCGCTGGTGGGGAAGGTTAAGGCGAGCTAGGACCATGGAGAAGATGAGGGCGAGGGAGGGTGAAATTTGGTTGCGTGGCGGTAGGAAATTGGTACGATTACCAGGCGCGGCGCTGGACTATCCACGTTTCGGCGACGGGGAGCGGGAAGTGGTCGAGGTTTGCACTGGACGGCTGACCTTGGATCAGTTTGACGCCGAGGTGCTCGCGGTCGTCGATGACCTGTGTGCGTTCGGGTATGAGAAGGTTCACGTCACCTGCGGGTTCGGCTGCAACGGCGACTCGCTGAGCCAGTGGCGCGAGGTGCCCCTCCCCGCGGCCGGGCTCGCCGATTACGTCGCCGAATTGGAGCGCCGGGGGGTATACGAACTTGGGGAGACGGATCTCTTTGTCAGCGCGGCCGGCGTGGAGTTCCGTCTCTGCCACGAGGGTGACATCCATTGCGCCGCCCGGGCCGACTGCCCGCTGCTCTGCTCTGTTCGGCGGCGGTGGAGGCGGGCCTACTATCACAGCTGGGAGCGGCGGCACAATGGGCGTTGGCGCCGGCTGGCCGCCACCCGCCACGGTCCCGCATAGGCCGGATAGCCGCCTGGCACAAGCGCCGAACTTGTCGCTGTATCCGACCGGGGCAGCCACACGGGATTGCCGAGGAGTTCCCGCGCTCCGAGCGGCCCCGGCGGGCAGAACGGAGCCGTTCGGCGACGGAATTGGAGCGCTCCTGTGGACGTATTATCCCTGCCGCCTTTCCCCCCGTCGCTCCCCGCGAAGTCCGCCGGGCCACCGCCGAGGTGCGGCTTGCATTTCAGCCCGCGGGAGGCCCGCCTCTTCCGCGATCTGACGGTGCTCGCCGTAATCCTTGGGCTGCTCTTCGCGCTGGGGACGGCGCTTGAAGCAGTCCCGCAGCCCGCCCCGGTCCGCAGGCCGCTCGACTTCAAAGTCGTCCGGGAGCGATTCCTCAGCCTGTACAATTACATGTCCGAGGAGGAGGTGTACCGGCTGCTCGGCCCGGAGCGTTCGACCAGGATCTGGGAGCCGGAATTCGACTCCACCGACGACGTGGTAGTGGCTCACCCGGATCGTTACCCCGACCCCCATCACTGGGGCCGGTGGGCGGACCCGGACGACGAGGATAGGTGGGTCGCGGTTTTCTTCGCGGGCGGGAGGGCTTATGAGATCCTGAAGAAGGGTTTCTGAGCGCCAGCGGCTCGCCGGGACAGAAGCACCGAACGAGTTGCAGGGCGTGGCAGCATCCCGATGCCTTTGTGGAGGCCATCTGGCGTCTGTCGCGCCTGTTCACGGTGGGCGCGTTTGCGGTAAGATGCGCTCATCAGGTTGTTCCGCAAGGAGGCTTTCACGATGGCGCCGACCCTGCAAGCTCTTGGCATCGACCGGATGAGCGTTGAGGAACGGATCGCCTTGGCCACGGCGATCTGGGACAGCATCGCCGCCGAGCCGCATCCGCCTTTGCTTACCGAAGCGCAACGGCTGGAGCTGGAACGGCGATTGGCCGACCATGCAGCCAACCCCGGCGACGTCGTCCCCTGGGAACAGATCAAGGCCGCGGCCCTCGCCCGGTTCCAGCGGTGAGCCTTCCGATCGTCTTCCGCCGGGCTGCGCGAGCCGAGTTCGACGACGCGCCGGACTGGTACGAGCAACGCCGGCCTGGACTCGGAGCGGCGTTTACGGCGGCGGTCCAGCGGATCCTGGATCAGATCTCCGCCCAGGCCGACTTCTGCGCCCAGGTCTACCAAGACGTGCGGGAGGCGCTGGTGGGCGGCTGCCCGTACTGCGTCTAGTACCGCGAGGAAGCAGGGCAGGCGGTGGTTCTGTCGGTCTTTCACACCGCGCGTGATCCGTCTATCTGGCAAGGCCGGGCCTAAAAAAGTGCGGCGCGCGTGACAGCATTTTTCTCATGGTTCGTGGCGCCATGCGACCCTTGGAAGGGTCAGTTGGAATTGGCGTTGAAGTCCACGACCTCGCCGTCCTGCCAGCCGCTGGCCCAGGCGTAGTTGTTGTAATCGGCGCCCTTGCGCAAGGCCCGAATCGAGCCGTCGCAGAACGTGAACTGGACGACGGCGGCAGCGGCCGTGCTCTGGTCCAGGCTCGCGCTGCTCCGGTTGCTCAGCACGCCGCCATCGGTCGGGTCGGCGGCGCCGAAGCCGCCCGCGTCTAGGGAAAAGAAAGGCGGATCCCCGTCCACACATCCCGGCGCAGCGCCGGTGGGGCCGCCGGCCGGCGTGCCCACGGAATTGGAGTCTGCATCGTGCGAGGGGCGACGGACTCTCTGGACGGCGGGGAGCAGCAGGCCGATGAGGATAGCGGTCGCCGCCAAAAGCTCGATCAGCGTGAAGGCCCGGCGGTGCGACGGGCGCGCAAGGGGAGCGAGGGACGGCATGGTGCGTGTCCTGCAGCAAGGGTGAGGGAACCGATCTTTAGCGGCACTCACAAAAAGATGGCTGGAACTCTAAAATCACAGTTCCAGCCACCTTTTGTGAGTGCCTCCTAGGCCGCGTGATGCGTTCTTGGAGCCTGGATCTCGATGACGTGGGCGACGTATGGACCGAAACGGTCGAAGCGCATGGCGCCCTCCGTTCACCAGTCTGTTTCCACGTTGAAGGGAGAATGGCGGACTCAGCCGCTTCCAAAAAGAAGCGTCCGACCACCCGCCCGGACCTGTCAGCTAGAACTGCAAGAATAAGTGCGGCGCGCGTGACACGATTTTTTTTGTGCGGAAGGCGCCGGAACCGATGCATACGACCGTCGATAAGCTCCGTTGTAATCACGCAGGGGACAATGCGGCCGCTGGTTGGTACGCCAGTGCGCTGGCCGGCGATGCATTCGCGATACGCTTGGCGCCAGGCGCGGCCGCCGGCGGCAGCAGATTGGCCCGGCGATAGAACGCCAGCGACGCCCGCACCTGCTCGGCGCCGATCGGCGTGAACTCCACGCCCGAGCCAGCCAGTTCCGTCTGGGTGTTCCGGCAGTCGTAGGCCGGCGTGTGC
>DATKHW010000990.1:0-8991 GCA_035546275.1 Gemmataceae bacterium | reverse complement strand
ACGTCGCCGACGGCCACGCCCATGTTGTAGCCGGCGAAATCGAGTCCGGAGCCGGCGCTGACGTCCTGAAAGCGGCCGTCGGGCAGCTGCTTGAACAGCTTGTTTTTCGCCGGAGAATTGGGTCCGGCATTCTGGAGGAGCAGCACGTCGAGTCGGCCGTCGTTGTCGAAATCGAAGAGAGCGCCCCCCGAACCCATGATCTGCGGAAAGAAGTATTTGCCGTCCGTCGGGCCGGGGTCATGAGTGAAGTCGAGGCCGACGCGATCGCTGACATCCTCGAACCATCCCGGATCGGCCGGCGGATCCACGGCCGGCGGCGCGGAGGCCGGCCGGCAACCGATTGCCAAGGCCAGCGAGGCGCCGATCAGGACCGCCGTCCGCATCGCCGAGCGGGGAGAAGGCATACGACCTCTGCGAGTCAACCAAGATGGAAGTCATTAAGGATGATAAACGACGACGCCGGCGCGAGGCAACAACGGGATAGACGGAGATGGAAGCGGCGCCTTGACGCAATTCATTTGAATTGATATAATCTAAATCGAGAGGAGATGGAAGACATGCCGACGCGGCACCGTGGGCCGGAGAAAGAAGTGCGGGCGCTCAACGCCTTCATCACGCTGCTTCGCGCCGCCGAGTCGGTCACGGCCCGCTTGCAGGTTCGGCTCGATGAATCATCGGTCACCGTCGGCCAATTCGGCGCGCTGGAGGCCCTGTACCATCTCGGTCCCATGCGGCCCAACGAGCTGGCCCGGAAGTTGCTGCGCAGCCCCGGCAATATGACGACCGTGCTCGACAACTTGGAGAAGCGCGGACTGGCCGTCCGCAAGCGCGAGACCGACGACCGTCGCTGCGTGACAGTGCATCTCACCGACGCCGGCCGGCGGCTCATGCAGCGCATTTTTCCGAAGCACGTCGCCGATGTGGTACATGTGTTCGGCGTCTTGACGGCGGCGGAGCAGGAGGAGCTGCGCCGGCTGTGCCGAGCGCTGGGGATCGGCGAGCGGAAGTGATTTTTCTCGGCCCGATGGTTTGAATTCAAAGGATCGAAAAGGAGACGTAGCATGTGGCGGACCATCTTCCCGGAGTTCGTGCGCGGCCGCGGCGCCATCGGCCTGCTGCTCCTGCGCCTGGCCGTGGGCGCGGCGTTCGTGTTCCACGGCTGGTTCAAGATCAGCAGCCCCGGCGGCATGACCGGCTGGATGCCGCCGCAAGCCCCGGTCCCCGGTTTCCTGCAAGCCGCCGCCGCCCTGTCGGAATTCCTCGGCGGCATTGGCCTCATCCTGGGCTTGCTGTCGCCGTTGGCGGGCTTCTTTCTCGCCTGCACGATGATCGTCGCCATCGGCACGGTCCACCTGCCTGCGGGCCACCCGTTCGTCAGCCCGGGGCCTGGCCCTTCGTGGGAGCTGCCCGCGGCCTACCTGGCGGCGGCGCTGACCGTACTGCTGACGGGGCCAGGTCAATTATCGCTGGATTACTTGCTTTTTGGACGCTTGCGATCCGCGGAACGCGGATAAAGGAGGTTGTGTTATGATGCAAATTCGCCGAGCGGAAGAGCGCGGCCGTTACGACTACGGCTGGCTGGACACCGCTCATACGTTTTCGTTCAACACGTACTACGACCCGGATCACATGGGCTTTCGCGCCCTGCGGGTCATCAACGAAGACCGCGTGCAGCCGGGCGAGGGCTTCGGCATGCACGGTCATCGCGACATGGAAATAATCACGGTGGTGCTGGAAGGCGCCCTGGAACACAAGGACAGCATCGGGACTGGCTCGGTTATCGGGCCGGGGCGGGTGCAGCGCATGACGGCGGGCCGCGGCATCCGGCACAGCGAATTCAATCCGTCGAAGACGGACCCGGTCCACCTGTACCAGATCTGGATTGTGCCCGAAAACGAAGGATTGCCGCCGACCTACGAGGAGCGCACGTTCGATCCGGCGGAGCAGCGCGGCCGGCTGCGGCTGATCGCGTCGCACAGCGGAGAGGACGGTTCGCTGACGATCCACCAGGACGCGCGGCTGTATCTGGCGGCGCTGCGGCCGGGCGAGTCGGTTCGCCATGAGCTGACGCCGGGCCGTCATGCCTGGGTGCAGGTGCTGCGCGGCGGCGTGGCGGTCAACGGCGAAGCGCTGAAGGAAGGCGACGGGGCGGCGCTGGGCCAGGAAGCCGCGCTGACGGCGGAGGGAGACGGCGAGATTCTGCTCTTCGATCTGGCTTAATTCCCCGGCCGGCGAGCGGCGTCCGGCCGCCCGCCCTTTGCGCTGCATTCGATGCGTAACAAGGTCAAGCGCCGCCTGGGCCAGCCGTCAGCGGCTGCGCCAGGTGCGGCGGCGGCGGAGGCACATCCGCTCGCGGCGGCCCGAGGCGCACCGGCGGCGGCGACGAGTCGGACGGCTGCCAGACGGCCGTCGAGCTGGACGCCGGGATCACGGCCGAGGGAGCGGCCGACGGCGGGGCGGGCAGCCACCACTGATCCTTCTTCGGCGAGGCCCCGTCGCAGTCGGCGTCGGGCGCCTGGCCGCGAACGATGGCCCGCGGCGCCTCCAGGAGCGGCGGGGCGGGCGGCGCCGTCTGCCGCACCACCACGCGCTCGGCCCCGTCGCCCGGGGCCGGGCCGGTCGGCCGGCTCGTCAGCTGCACGGCCGGGCGCGAATGGTACAGGCTCTCCACCCACGCCTTCTCCAATTCCTCCACACTGCCATAGCCGTAGTTCGCCTTGACGGCGCCGTCCCAGTCGCCGCGCATTCCCTGGGCCACGAAGTTGAGGAA
Source organism: Gemmataceae bacterium (assembly GCA_035546275.1). GTDB lineage: Bacteria > Planctomycetota > Planctomycetia > Gemmatales > Gemmataceae > UBA4732. Next base: position 6,221 of record DATKHW010000990.1, on the reverse strand, counting down.
GACGCCGCGATTGCTGCTGGCCACCAGGAAATTCGACACCGAATAGCCCTCGGCGTACAGCACCATCACGTCCGGCGGATACTTGGTCAGGGAAAACAGGCGGCGCAGGGGGATGGCGCGGCCCGGCGTATTGAGGATTTGCCGCACCAGCTGGTCGTGGCGGTTGCGCTCGATGTCGTCCTCGGACAGCACGGCGCCGCCCTCGTCGGCCCAGCGCGGCACCGGCTGGCGGAAGTAGTAGGCGAAGACGGTATGCGTCACCTCGTGCGGCAGGACGCTGGCCAGGAGACGGTCGAGCGACCCTTCGATGTGCATGTCCTGGCCGAGGATGCGGCCTTGGTCGAAGGCGAACGACGTGGCGCCGCCGGAGCCGTTCATGGTGATCGTCACGCGCAGCGGGCAGGGCTCCGGCCAGGGCGGCATTTCCTGGCCGAGCCAGAGCATGGCTTTTTCCTTGCGGTAGGCCTCGGCGTACTGGCCGATTTGCTGCGCCATCTCCGGCGTCGGAGCGTCCACAACGAAGTTTTGCGTGCGATAGGAAGCCCCCAGAGAAGCGACCGCCCCAGCCAGGACCACGACGATCCACGAGCGCGCAGCCATGCCACAGCACCTCCGCGATGATTCCCGAGGGACGATGAGGGAGCAGCGACCCAAAGCGACGTGTCCACTGCAACTCTAACCGCAAAAGGCGAGCCATGCTGGGTCGGGGCCGCTCCGATTCGCGCGGCGGCGGTCCCATTCTGCGGCGGGGACAAGAGTTGCGGCTTGCGCTTGCCGTGCGGGACGACGGCGGATGCGCCGGAACGATTGTAATTCCTACGCGGCGGTTGTATTCGGACGTGAAAAAAGGGGGCGCGGCCTTGACAAGCCGGCGAGCGGCGCGGCGTCACTTCATGAGGTGCAGCAACGTCCACAGCGCCGCCGCGACGGCCGCCAACGCCGCCGCAAAGCCCGTCGCCAGCAGCACCGCCCGGCGGCGCGGGAACTCGACGGCGAGGGCCGGCGACGCCGCCAAACCTTTCGGATCAGCCGGCGGCGCCGAGCGCTTGATCTTTCGCGCCTTCCAAAGCTCCCGGAACTCCGAAAAATGGGCCAGCGGGTGGAAGACGACGTGCGACTCCCGACGAGCCACGATGTGTTCGGGCAGCCGGCCCCGGCGCAGCCGGGCCGTGATCTGTTCGGTCGTGGCGCGGGTGCGGCAAACGCGGCCGGCCCGGTTGCGGAAACGCACCACCCAGAGGTCCTCCACCTCGGCCGGCGACGGTTCCGGCGTGTCGGGCGGCCGTTCCGGGTCGAGGCGCGTCGGCTCGCCGGATGCGGCCATGCACGCCTGCATCCACGGGTCCTTCATCGCCAACTCCGGATCGGCGAAGGTCGGAATGGCCGCCGACATTTGCGACTTCTCCAGGTCCACAATCAGCTCGCTGGCCGTTTGGTAGCGGTCGCGCGGCAGGCGGGCCATCATCCGCGCCAGGATGGCGTCCAGGAGCGGCGGGATGTCGGGCTGGATCGCGGCGGCCGGCGGAAAGTCGCCGAGCCGTTTCTTCTCGACCACGTCGAGATGGCTCTCGCCGGGGAACGGGGCGGCGCCGACCACGAGGTGATAGAGCGTGGCGCCGAGGGCGTAGATGTCGCTGCGGCCGTCGGCGGAGCGGGCGTTGACGGCCTGCTCATACGGCATGTAGGCCGTGGTGCCGAACCCCTGGCGCGTCGAGGTCAGGTGGCTCGTTTCGTCGGTGCGCTTGGCCAGGCCGAGGTCGGCCAGCTTGGCCACGCCGGCGCGGGTGATGAGGATGTTGTCCGGCTTGATGTCGCGGTGGATGATGCTGCGCGAATGGGCGTGTTCCAGGGCGCGAGCGATGTCCAGGGCGATGTGAACGGCGTCGCCGATCGGCAATCGGCCGAAGCGGTCCAGCAGGGCGTTGGCGCTGGGGCCGTCCACGTATTCGAGGACGAGGTAATGCTTGCCGGTCCGTTCGTCCTGGCCGTAATCGAGGGTTCGGACGATGTTGGGGTGATTGAGGAGTTTGCCGCTTTTGGCTTCCCGGCGAAAGCGGTCGATGTAACTCTGGCTGCTGGCCAGCTGATCGTTGAGGATCTTGACGGCGACCTGAACGTTTTCGCCCTCTTTCCATCCGAGATAGACCGCCCCCATGCCGCCTTCGCCGAGGCGGCGCAGGAAACGGTATTCCCCGAGCCGGCTCAGGTCGTGCAGCGGATCGGTCGGCCGCCGGGGCGGCCGGGCCGGGTCCAGATGAGTGTTCTCCATGCTTGCTCTGCGGTGGGCGATCCCCTTGCTTCGGCGGCGCGCCGCTCTGTTCCGGTCGGACGGGCCGACAATCGGCGGGTTTTTGGGGGGAATGCCGTAACGAATACGTGTCAATGTACCGCAGCGGAGTCCCGACGGCAACAAAGAAAACGACGGCGGGCCGCGCGCCCGTCAGGATGACAACGCCGCCGCACTCAGCAGAACGCCGTGCAGCGTCTGTTCGGGCCAAACCGTCCGCGGGCAACCCAGCGGCCAGTCCGCCGCATCGGCCGCGTCGAGCGCTCCGACGATCCACTCGGCGTCGCCGCCCGTGAGGAAGACGTGCGGCATGCCGGGCGCTGACCGCCGCAGCCGATCGATGATTTTCTCCACGCCGCCGACCACTGCCCAGAAGACGCCGGCCTGGATGGCCGGGATCGTCGATCGGCCCGGCAACGCCGGCGCGGGCGGACCGATCTGCACGTCCGGCAGCTGCGCGGTGTAATCGTGCAGCGCCCGCGTCATCAGCCGGACGCCGGGGAAGATGGAACCGCCGCGAAAGACATGCTCCTCGTCGAGCCAATCCACGGTGACGGCCGAACCGGCGTCCACCAAAATGGCGGGCTGATGCGGCGGCAGCTTCGCCTTGGCCGCCACGGCGTTGAGCAGCCGATCGACGCCGACGCGCTCCGGCTCGTCCACGCCGACCTGTAGCGGCAGCCGGCTGTAATGGTCCAGAAGCACGAGGCGGTCTCCCCGCGCGAGAATCCACGCGCACAGCTGGTCGCGCCGCTCCGGATGGACGCCGGCCACGGCCCATGCCAGGGAACCATGCGTTTTCCAGTCCGCAAAGTCCTTTTTCCAGCGGGTCAGCTGGCCTTCCCAATCGTCCGGGTTGTATTCGAGGGAGGCGAGCCGGACCACCGCCGGCTCGCCGCCGACTCGGATGCACGGACCCCACTTGACGCGACTGTTGCCCACGTCGGCGACGACGTCCACCCTCCCGGCGTCGTCTGCTCCGCTGTCCTCCTTCTCCCCCCAGAGGAGAGGGGCGGGGATAAGGGGGGGAACCTCCGCCAGCCGCTGCACCACGGCCTGCACCAGCTGCGACAATCCCTCTCCGGTGACGGCGGATATCGCCAGCACCTCGCGGTCCAGCTCGCGCTCCATCCGCTCGCGCACCGCGGCGGCGCCGATCAGCTCCGCTTTGCTCACCGCGATCACTTCCGGCTTGGCCGCCAATTCCGGCCGGTACAGCTCCAGCTCGCGCCGTATGGTCTGGTAGTTCTGCAGCGGATCGCTTCCATCCGGCGGCAGCGGTTCCACGAGATGCACCAGCACGCGCGTCCGTTCGACGTGCCGCAGGAACTCGTGGCCCAGACCGACGCCGTGGTGCGCTCCCTCGATCAGGCCGGGCAGGTCGGCCAGGACGAAGGCCCGCTCGCCGCCAATCGTCACCAGGCCGAGATTGGGCCGCTTGGTGGTGAAGGGATAGTCGGCGATCTCCGGCTGGGCGTGCGACAGCCGGCTCAGCAGCGTGGACTTGCCGGCGTTGGGCAGGCCGATCAGGCCGGCGTCGGCGATCACCTTCAGCTCCAGGACGATCCAGCGCTCCTCGCCCGGCGTGCCGGGTTGTATCGCGCGCGGAGCGCGGTTGGTCGAGGAAACGAAGGCGAGGTTGCCGCGGCCGCCGCGGCCGCCCCGGGCGATGACCACCTCTTGACCGGGCGCCTTCAGATCGCGCAGCACGTTTTTGCGGTCGCGGTCGAGGATCAGCGTGCCGGGCGGCACGAGAATGATCAGCTCGGCGCCGCGCTTGCCGTGGCATTTGTCCGGTCCGCCCCGGCCGCCGTTCTCGGCGCGCCAGTGCTTGCGGTTGACGATGTCGGCCAGGCTGTCGGCGTCGGGCGTGGCGCGGACGATCACGTCGCCGCCGTCGCCGCCGTCGCCGCCGTCGGGGCCGCCCTTGGGGATGTATTTCTCCCGCCGGAAGCTGCAGCAGCCGGGGCCGCCGTCGCCGCCCTTGACGAACAGGGTGACTCGATCCACGAACGCCATGAAAACGCTGCCTCTCGATCCCCCGTCAGAGCGCTCGGAAAGTATGTGGGGCGCGTTTCCAACGTGCCGGGGAAAACAGGCACGTTGGAAACGTGCCCCACATCGCTTCCGAACGCCGTTAGCGCCGAAATGAAAGCCGGCCCGCGAACATCCGTCCGCGAGCCGGAAACCGATCGGCCAATCCGTTTGGTTGGGACGTTACTGCGCCTTCGGCGCCGCGGGCGTCCCGCCTTCCTCCACCTTGTTCAGGTTGTCGTAGGCCTTGTGAATCTTGGATACAAGGGCCTGCTCTTCGGGCGACCAGGTGCCGTACTCCGCCTGGACGAAGCTTTGCCAATCGTCGGCGAGCTGATTGAGCGTAGCGTCGTTGTATTTCTGCGTCTTGGGATCGTAGGCGTCGAAAGCGCGGGCGAAGCATTGCCACAGCGCGTCGTCGTCCAGCTCCAGGTCGCGCGGCATCTGGCCCAGCAGCTCGAAGTAGCGCTGCAGGTTGTTGAGCCGCTTCTTGGCGAGGAAGTACATCAGGCCCCAGGACGCCGCCCGCGCCTTGAGCAGCTCGGGCGACTTCTTCTTCACGTCTTCGGGTTTCAGATCGCGGAAATAGGCGTCCGTGACGACCTTCCGGAGCGTCGCCGGGGCGCTGCCCTCGAACTTCTTGCCTTCGACGTCGTCGCGGAACATCGGCAAGTAAAGCGTGCTCATGCCCGCGGGGGACGGCCAGGGCGAATGCTCCGGCGTCTCGAAGAAGCTGCCCATGCCGAACTGAACCCATTCGGGGACCGTCACGCCGCGCGGCAGCAAGCCGGAGGCGAAGACCAGTTGCCGCGTTGCGTCGTGGCTGGCGCCGGCTCGCTCCGATTCGTCCTCCAGCGCCTTCAGCAGCAAGGCCAGCGTCCCAGCGTAAGCGCGTTCATCCAGGATGTCGTCCTTGGCCGGATAGCCCACGTCATGCACGCCGCTGAGGATCTTGTAGCGATCCCATCCCTCGGTGAATACGGCGCTGGTGCGGTTGTTCAGCATGTCGTAAATGGGATCGAGCGGCTGGTTATAGAAGACCGAAACGTTCTCGCGCCGCGCGAAGAAGCCGTCGCCCACCACGGGCGGCGCGGAGTAGACGCCATGTTTGCGTTTGAACTCATCTTCCTTGGCCGTCAGGATCACCGGAAGCCGTTCGTCCGGAACGTGAATCGTGTGCTTGAGCACCAGGTCGGGGCCGTTGAGCGCGAACCAGTAGTAGTAGGTGTGGAGGGCGTCTTCGAGCCGCCGCAACCGCTCCTGCACTTCGGCCTGGTCGGTGATCGTGGTGCTGTGGAAGAGAACGTAGTGTCCCTTGACGGCCGGCGTCTTGGGGTCCACCGCCTTGGTTTCCTTGAGCGTCGCTTCGGCGTAGCCCTGGAGGTGATCCTTCAGGGCGGTGGGCGCGTCCTTGATCGGCTTGTCGAGGTCGGCTTGAATCTGGTTGAAGGCCGCCAGGACGTCGTTCTTGTCGTCCACGTCGGCGAGCTTCTGCATTAACTCGACAACCTTGGCGTTCTGTCCATGCGTCAGGGCCCACTCGGCCAGCTTAATGATTTCCGCGGCGCTGGGCTTGGCGTCCGGCTTGCTCGGCGGATAGAGCTGGTTGTACTGCTGCTTGTAGCGCTCCGCAACCGTCTCGCACTGGACGGCGTCGAATTTCACATCGGGCCCGTTGTAGAGACCCGGCTTGGTGTTGAGCAGCAGCGCCATTCCCCAGTGGTCGCGCGTTTCCAACGGACGCGCCGGCTGTTTGCTTTCCGGGTCCCAAATCTTCTCCTTGCTGGCGTGCTCCTCCAGGATTTTGAAGGGCTTGTCTACCTCGACGACGGCAAGGACTTCAATCGGCGGGCCTTCCGGGGCGTTGGCATTGCCGCCCTGGCCGCCCGACCCCGCGCCC
>DATKHW010000989.1:0-8210 GCA_035546275.1 Gemmataceae bacterium | reverse complement strand
GGCCGACCCCGAGACGAAGCGCGACCCCAAGGCACTGGAGCGGCTGCGGCAGGCCATCCTCGACAAGGATTTCATGTGGTTCAACCGGTACCGCACCGTGGACGGCTACTCGATCTACGGCGGCCGGGCCGACCTGAAGTTTGCGCCGGACCAGCAGACCAACCGCGAGGTGGCCCAGCGCGAGATGGAAGTCCTCGACGTGATGACGGCCAATCGCGACAAGCACATCTGGTCCGTGGCCCAGGGCGGCGATTCGCCGATCGACGATTCCAACACGCCGCCGTTCATCCCGGTGAAAACCAACATCCCCGGCAAGGGGCCCAACGGTGAGCACATCTTCCTGAGCGGCGAAGACGAAATCAAGACAATGACGCTCGGCAAAAACCTGAAAATCAACCTGTTCGCCGATGAGAAGATGTTCCCCGAGCTGGCCAAGCCCGTGCAGATGGCGTGGGACGCGAAGGGCCGGCTGTGGGTGGCGGTTTGGCCGAGCTATCCGCACTTCAAGCCGAAGGAAGAGCAGAACGACAAGATTCTGATCTTCGAAGACACCGACGGCGACGGCAAGGCCGACAAATGCACCGTCTTCGCCGACCACCTGCACTGCCCGACCGGCTTCGCGTTCTGCAACGGCGGCGTCCTGGTGGCCGAGGCGCCGGACATCATGTTCCTCAAGGCCAGCGACGGCGGCGACCACGCCGACGTTCGCCTCCGCGTGCTGGACGGCATGGATTCGGCCGACACGCACCACACGTCGAACAGCTTCGCCATCGATCCGGGCGGGGCGGTCTACTGGCAGGAAGGCACCTTCATGCACACGCAGGTCGAAACGCCCTACGGCCCGCCGGTGCGCAACGCCAACGCCGGCGTCTTCCGCTATGAGCCGAAGACGCAGAAATTCGACGTCTATGTCACCTACGGCTTCGCCAACCCACACGGCCACGTCTGGGACCGCTGGGGCGAGGACTACGTCTACGACGGCACTGGCGCCAACCCCTATAACGGAGCGCTCTTCTCCGGCCATCTCGACTACCCGGCCAAGCACCCGCACCCGCCGCAGGTCTATCAGCAGCGGACGCGGCCCTGCCCCGGCGTGGAGATCCTCTCCAGCCGGGCGTTTCCGCCGGAAAACGAGGGCAATCTGCTCGTCGCCAACGTGATCGGCTTCCAGGGCATCCTGCAATACAAGCCGCAGGAGACCGGCGCCAGCCTGACGGCGACGGAGGTCGAGCCGGTCGTCTCTTCAACCGATCCGAACTTCCGTCCCGTGGACGTCAAGATCGGACCGGACGGGGCGATTTATTTCCTCGACTGGCAGAACCCGATCATCGGCCACATGCAGCACAACCTCCGCGACCCCAGCCGCGACCGCACGCATGGACGGATTTACAAGATCGTTTATGACGGCCTGCCGCTGCTCAAGCCGGCCCAGATCGCCGGCCAGCCGATCGACAAGCTGCTCGATCTGCTGAAGGAGCCGGAGGACAGGGTGCGCTATCGGGCCAAGATCGAGCTGGGTGCCCGCAAGACCGAGGACGTAATCGCGGCCGTGAACAAGTGGGCGGCCAATCTCGACAAGAAGGACCCGAGTTACGAGCATAACCTGATGGAGGCGCTGTGGGTCCACCAGTACCACAACGTCGTCGATCTGGAACTGCTGCGTCAAGAGCTGGGGTCGCTGGACTTCCACGTGCGGGCTGCGGCGACGCGCGTGCTGTGCTACTGGCGCGACCGTGTGCCGGATGCGCTGGACCTCTTGCGCAAGCTGGCCGCCGATCCGGCGCCGCGCGTGCGCCTGGAAGCGGTCCGCGCCGCCAGCTTCTTCACGGAGCCGGAGGCGGTCGAGGTCGCGCTCATCTCCGCCGACCAGCCGACCGACGAGTACCTGGATTACGTCCGCGGCGAGACGATGAAGGCGCTGGAACCGTCTGTCACAAAGGCGATCCGCGAAGGGAAAGACATTCACTTCACTAGCCCGGCGGGGGCGCGCTACCTGCTCAAGAACATCAGCACCGACGACCTGCTCAAGATGAAGCGCAACCAGGCCGTTTACGTGGAGCTGCTGTTCCGAAAGGGCGTCCGCGACGAGTACCGCACCGAGGCGATGAACGGTCTGGCGAATCTGGAAGGAAAAACCCCGCTCAAGGTGCTGATTGAGGCGATCCGCAGCCAGGAAGATTTGCAGGCCGCGCCGGACGAGAGCGTCGTCTTCGACCTGATGCGGCTGCTGACCAGCCGCGGCCAGAAGGACCTAATGGAAGTGCGGCCGGACCTGGAGAAGATGGCGACTGACGGCAAGCTGCCAGTGACGCGCCAACTCGGCTGCGCCGCCCTGGTCGCCGCCGACGGCGGGACGGCCAAGGCCTGGGACCTCGGCGTCAAATCCACATCGGCGCTCCAGGACCTCGTCGATGCGATGCCGCTGATCCGCGATCCGGGCCAGCGGGCGGAACTGTATCCGCACGTGGCAGGATTGCTCAAGGAACTGCCGAAAGGGCTGCAAACGCCGGGCGCCAACGACAGGACCGTCATGGGCCGCTACGTCAAGATTTCGCTGCCCGGCAAACAGCGGACGTTGACGCTCGCCGAAGTCGAAGTGTTCAGCGAGGGCAAGAACATCGCCCGTCAGGGGACGGCCAAGCAGATCAGCACCGCCTACGGCGGCGACGCCTCGCGCGGCATCGACGGCAACACCAGCGGCAAGTTCAACGACGGCGGCCAGACGCACACGCGCGAGAACATCAGCAATCCCTGGTGGGAAGTCGATCTCGGCGGCGAGCACGCCGTCGGCACGATCGTGGTTTACAACCGCACCGACGACGAGCTGGCCAAACGGCTCGACGGCTTCACGCTGGAAGTGCTGGCCGGCGACCACAAGACGGTCGTTTACAGTCGGATGAACATCCCCGCCCCGGCCAAGTCGGGGACCTACGAAGTCGGCGCCGATTCGCCGGCCGTCGCCGTCCGCCATGCGGCGATGAACGCCCTGGTTTCCGTGCGCGGCAAGGAGACCGACACATTCACGGTCGTCGCCCCGTTCCTCAAGGACGACGCCGATCGCGAGGCGGCCGTGCGGACCTTGCAGAGAATCCCGATCCAGTATTGGCCGAAAGACCAGGCCGGTGCGATTCTGGAAGACGTCCTGGCCCACGTCCGCAAGATTCCGACTGCGGATCGGACCTCGCCGGCGGCGCTGGATGAATTGCAATTGGCCGATTCGCTGGCCTCGCTCTTGCCGCCCGACGACGCCAAGAAGGTCCGCAAGGAGCTGGGCGAATTGGGCGTGCGGGTGATTCGCCTGTCCACCCTGACCGACCAGATGCTCTTCGACAAGGACCGCATCGTCGTGCAGGCCGGCAAGCCGGTCGAAGTGGTTTTCGAGAATGAAGACCTGATGCCGCACAATTTCGTGGTGCTGCAGCCCGGCTCGCTGGAGGAAGTCGGCACGGCCAACGAGGCGGCGGCCGCCGATCCGGGAGCGATGGCCCGCGGTTACATTCCGAACTCACCGAAGGTGATCGCGGCCAGCCGGCTCTTGCAGCCGCGCAACACCGAACGGATCGACTTCACCGCGCCGGCCCAGCCGGGCATTTATCCCTACGTTTGCACCTACCCCGGCCATTGGCGGCGCATGTACGGCGCCCTCTACGTCGTGCAGGACCTCGACGAGTACCGAGCCGATCCGGAGGCGTACCTGGCGAAGCATCCTTTGCCGATCGCCGATGAGTTGCTCAAGTACACCGGCCCACGCAAGGAGTGGAAATTCGCGGAGCTGGCGCCGCTGGCGGCCAAGCTGGAATCGGGCCGTTCCTACGCTAACGGCAAGCACCTGTTCACGGTGGCGGCGTGCGTCGCCTGCCACAAGATGAACGGCGTCGGCAACGAGTTCGGCCCCGACCTGGCCAAGCTCGATCTGATGCGCAAGAGCCCCGTCGAGGTGCTGCACGACATCGTCGAGCCCTCGTTCCGCATCAACGAGAAGTACCAGACGTGGATCTTCACGCTGAAAAGCGGCAAGGAGATGAAGGGCCTGATCCTGGAGGAAACGGGCGACGCCTACAAGGTGATCGAGAACCCGCTGGCCAAGGCCGAGCCGGTCCTCATCAAGAAGTCGGACGTGGACGAGAAGCAGGCGTCGAAGGTGTCGCTGATGCCGCTCAACCTAATGGATAAGCTGTCGGCGGAGGAGATTATGGACCTCACGGCTTACGTCGCATCCGGCGGAGATGAACACGACAAGCTGTTCCAGGGCGGCGGACACGAGCATCATCATTGACGATGGCCGAAGTACGGCGTTGCTCAGGAACCCGAGCAACGCCGCTTCACATTCCACACGGGGGCAGGAACTGTCAGCTCAATCCTTTTTCTCGATCCGATATAGACTTGTCTTGGTCCGAATGAACAGCGCCTTGCCCGCCACGGCCGGCGTCGCCATGCAGCCGTCGTCGAGCTTGTTGGCGGCCAGTTTCTTCCATGTCCGGCCCGGCTCGACCACGGTGGTCGTCCCCTCGTCGTCAAACAAATAAAGCCGGCCGTCGGCGCAGAGCGGCGACGCCCAGAACGACCCGCCGACGCGCTGCTGCCAGACCGGATCGCCGCTGCCGGCGTCGATGCAGCTGAGCATTCCGACCTCGTTGGTGAAGTAAAGCAGGTCGTCCACCGCGATCGGCGACGACCGCGCCGGCACGTTCTTGGTGCAAATCCAGTCGATGTTGTTCTTGGTCAGGTCGCCGCCGCCGTCGGGCCGCACGGCCAGCATTTTGGTCGGAGCGTCGCCGGTGCCGAGGATCACGTGGCCGTGGGTGTACAGCGGCGGCTGGGTCACGTTCATGCCGCCGTGGTAGACCACCCACAGCTCGTCGCCGGTGAGCGGATCGTAGGCGGTCGTGGCGACGGCGGCCGGGCTGATGAGTTCCGGCTTGCCCTTGACCGTGATAATGGTCGGGGTGGCGAACGCCTTGCGGCGGTCGCCGTCGTCGGTCCCGTAGTTGAAGTCGCGGTCCTTCTTCCAGACCGTATGCCCATCCTTTTTGTCCAGAGCGATAACGTACTGGGCGTCGTAGCCGTCGAAGGTGAGGATGAGCAGGTCGCCGTAGAGGATCGGCGAGGAGGCGGGGCCGCGCCAGTGGTCGCATTTGAGGTCGCGCCGCTCCCAGATTTTGTCGCCGGTCTTCACGTCGAGGCAGGCCGTCCCGCAAGAGCCGAAGTGGATGTAGACGCGGCCCTCCTCGATGGCCGGCGTCGGCGAGGCGTAGCTGTTCTTGCCGCCGGGGTTGTGGGCCGGGTCCTGCTTGCCCTGCTCGTAGAGCTTGATGTCGTGGAGAATCGCCCCCGTTTTGCGATCCACACAGACGGCGAAGAGTTCCGTGCCGTCCGCCTTGGCCGTGGTCATCCAGACCTGGTCGCCCCAGACGACCGGCGACGACCAGCCCTTGTCGTGGATGGCCGTTTTCCAGACGACGTTTTCGGTTTCGCTCCACGTCAGCGGCAGGCCGATAGAATCGGAATGGCCGTCGTTGTTCGGCCCGCGAAACATGGGCCAATTATCGCCAGCCAGCGCGGCGATGGACAGGGAAACGGCGGCGAGGAGGATCAGGGGAATGCGCATGAACGGCCTCGGGGAAGGCGGCGGGGCGGGCATTGTGCGTCAGTATACGGCCCGCCGCCGGTTGCGGACACGCGGCGTCCAAGCAGTCGTTGGCGCCGAAGTTGCTCCTTCGTGGCGTCAAGGAAACGGATGAGCATGCTGTTCGTAAGGAGCACGCAGGAAATATGACAGCACATGCAGTCGAAGCAAGCAGCTCTCCTCCCGAAACTCCAACGACCGCCCCCGCCCCTCTCCTTTTCAGCATCGCCCGTTCCGCCCAGGAACCGATCCGTGCGGAGCTGTACGGTCTGGAGTCGCTGCGGGCCTGCGCGCGCTCCCTGGCGGCTTCTTTAGGCGGGGCGCCGGAGTACCGCTCCGAAGGCCCCCTCTTCGCGCGGCTGCGGCAGAACCACCAGATCCTCGTGCGCTACCACCGGCGTTGCACACAGGCGGCGGCGCAGGGCGAACCGCTCACGCCGGACGCCGAATGGCTGCTCGATAATTTCTACCTTGTCGATGGCGTTTTGCGCGCCGTGCGGCACGACTTGCCGCGCGGCTACTATCGGGAGTTGCCGAAGCTGGCGGCGGGGCAGCTGGCCGGTTATCCGCGCATCTTTGCTCTGGCCTTGGCGCTGATCGCCCACACGGACAGCGCCCTCGACGAGAACCACATTGCCTGCTTCGTCCAGGCCTACCAGGCGGTGGCGCCGCTAACCATCGGCGAACTGTGGGCGGTGCCGACAATGCTGCGGCTGGGGTTAATCGAGAACCTTCGGCGCCTGGCCGAACAGGCGTCGGACGCGGCTGATCTGCGCCGCCGCGCCGCTGAGTGGGTCGCGCCGCTGCGCGAGGCCGGCTCGGCCGGCCGGCCCTTGCCGTCGGTGCTGGCCCTGGCGATGCGGCTGGAGGATTGGAGCCGAGCGACGGCCGATCCGTTTGCGGTCCATTGCCTCGATTTGCTGCGAAGCGCCGGGCTGACCGAGGCGGTGGACCATGTGCAAACGCACCTAAACACGCTGGGCGTGGACGTCGGCGAGGCCGTGCGCAGGGAGAACCAGCGGCAGGCCGTCAACCAGGTTTCGGTCGGAAACTGCATTACGAGCCTGCGCGTCCTGGGGGCGCTCGACTGGGGCCGATTTTTCGAGGGCGCCAGCTTCGTCGAGGCGGCCTTGCGCGAGGATCCCGCCGGGGTTTATCTGAATCAGGATTTCGCCACGCGCGACCGCTATCGCCAGGTCGTGGAGCGGCTGGCGCGGCGATCGTCGTGCAGTGAGCTTGAGACGGCGCGCTGGGCCGTCCGGCTTGCCGCGGCGGCCTCGGATGAGCCGCGCAATCACGTCGGCTACTACCTCGTCGGCCCCGGCCTGGCGCCGCTGCGGGCCAAGCTGCATTACCGGCCGCGCTGGCGCGACCGTCTGCTCGACGCCGTCCTGAACCGCCCGTATGCCGCTTACTTCGGTCCGATCGGCGCCCTCACGGTCGTCGGTCTGTGCGTCGTGGCAGCGGCCTCGGCCGGCGTGTCCTGGCCGGCGACGGCGCTGCTCGTTCTCGCCGCCCTGCTGCCTGTAAGCGGCCTAGCGGTCGGCCTCGTCAACTTTTTTGCCACGCTCCTGCTGCCGCCGCGCGTCCTGCCCAAGCTGGAGCTGCGCGAAGGCATCCCGGCCGATTGCGCCGGCGTGGTCGTCGTGCCGACGCTCTTGAGCAGCCCGGAGGCCGCGGCGGCGCTCGTGGAAAAACTGGAAATCCACTATCTCGCCAACGCCGATCTGCATTTGCGCTTCGCGCTGCTGACCGATTTCAGCGACGCTCCCGCCGAAACCATGCCGAATGACGAGGCCTGTCTGCGGCCGGCCCTGGACGGCGTGCGAGCGCTTAATCAACGCTATGCGGCGGAAGGACCGCCGCGATTTTACCTCCTTCACCGCCGGCGGCTGTGGAACCCGGAGCAGGGTTGCTGGATGGGATGGGAGCGCAAGCGCGGCAAGCTGTCGGAGTTCAACCGCCTGCTCCGCGGCGCCACGAACACGACGTACACAGTTTTCAGCAGCGACATTTCCGAGATGCCGTATATCCGTTATGTCGTGACGCTGGACGTGGACACGCAGTTGCCGCGCGAAACGGCGCGGCGCCTGATCGGGGCCATGGCGCATCCGCTCAACCGGCCGCGCCTCGACCCGACGACCAGCCGTGTGATCGACGGCTACGGCGTGCTGCAACCGCGCATCGGTTTGCACATTCCCGCGGCGCGACGTTCCCGCTTTACGCGGATCTGGGGCGCCTCGGCCGGCGTCGATCCTTATTCGACGGCCGTGTCCGACCTCTATCAGGACCTGTTCGGCGCCGGCAGCTTCACCGGCAAGGGCGTCTACGACCTGGACGCCTTCGAGGCGGCCACCGGACGGACCTTCCCGGACAACCACATCCTTAGCCACGACCTGATCGAAGGCAACTACGCCCGGTGCGGCCTGGCGACCGACGTCGAATGGTTCGACGACATCCCGGTGCGCTACAACGCTTTCGCCCGGCGCCAGCACCGCTGGATTCGCGGCGACTGGCAGCTGGCGCCGTGGCTCGGCCGCACTGTGCCCGTGCCCGCTCTTGCAGCCCGCCCTGGAGAACGCGC
>DATKHW010000988.1:0-17971 GCA_035546275.1 Gemmataceae bacterium | reverse complement strand
CTTGACGCTGGCCGCCGGGACGAAGGTGTTCACTGGCGATGCCAGCGGCGGCGTGCTCTCGGTGCGGGAGCTAGAGGTCAAGGGCGCGCGGTTGCCGCGTGGAGTCTACACGTCTTCGGTGGGTTGGTTGTACGGCAATGGATACGTCGTGGTCGGCGACGTCAAGACGATGGACGTTTCCGGCACAGTGGACGACCCAAACAAGACGATCGGCGCCGACAACGTCGCCCGGCTCAAGGCCGCCGCCACGTTCAAGCTGCCCGAAGGCGATTGCACGGTCAACGCGGCGACCGGCGAGTTCCCCCTGACGCTCTCCGCGGACGGAGCCGGCCGGCGCTATGACGGCCTGATAACGGGAAAAGGATCGGTGCGAATCGAGGGCGCCGCCGGACATCAGCCCGTCGAATTCTCCGGAACTCATACCAACTCTTACCAGGGCGTCACCACGATTGCGCGCGGCGTGCTGAAATTGAATCGGCCGAGCAATGCCACGGCCCTTCCGGGCAATCTCACGCTGGGCGGGTCGGCCGCGGAGAATGACGGCGACGGCGTGATCTGGGGCGCCGACGGCCAGTTTCTCGCCACGGCAGTCGTGGCGTTGCAAGGCGATCGGCCCTCGTTCCTGGATTTGAACGGCCACAAAACGACGCTGGGCAAGGTCGAATTGTCCAGGGCGGCCTTGATCCGCACGGGCAAAGGCGGCGCGATGCGCGTTCGACAACTGATCGTCGACGGCAAGCGGCTCAAGGACGGCGACTATGCCGCCCCGCAGTCCTGGCTTGAGGGGACGGGCACGGTGACCGTGGACGCGCGGGTGGACGTGCGCGGAGTCGTCGGCTCCCCCGAGAGCAAGATCGGCCAGGGCAACGTCGCCAACCTGATAGGCGACACGAAGATCTGCTATCCCGCAAGCGGTTGCGACTTCGACGTGATCACGAACGGGTTCACGCTGACGCTCGACAGCGGGGACGGCAACGCCTTCTCCTGCACCGGCGTCATTTCAGGGAGCGGGAGCGTAGAATTCTTCATGGGCCCGTCGTACACCGGGTTCAAGGACGCCCCGCTGGTGCTGGGGGGCGAAAAGCCCAACACTACGACGGGCACGTTTTTCGTCAAGAAGGGGCGCGTCCAGCTCGAAAAGCCCATGGGCGTCGATGCGATCTCCGGGGACGTGATTGTGGGCGGACAGGGCTTTAACGACTGCCTGTTCTGGAAGCAAAGCGACCAGCTCAAGGACAGCGTCAACATCACGCTTCTGGACGCCGGCAACAACGGCGCCGCCTACCTCGATCTCAACGGTTGCTGCGAGACGGCGGCCAGCTTAACGCTGACGGTTCACAACAAGATCAAGACCGATGCGCCCGACGGTCGCCGTGGCACGCTGACGGTCAGGGCGCTCCGCATCGGCGGAGTCAACAAACCAGCGGGCGAGTACAGCGCGGGGACTGAGAGCTGCATCGAAGGGAAGGGAAAAGTGGTCGTTCGGCCTTGATGGGTCGTCCCGCCGCGCTTGGCGATACGGATTCGATTTGCCGGGCCGGTTTGCTGAACGGTGCGGCCGTCGCACTTCCCGCGTTGTCATGATCCTTTCGCCAGGTCGAGGAAGACGATGTGCGATGGATTCCCAATGGCGGTGTACTGGCCCGTGAAGGAGAGGCCGCCCGTCTTCTCGTCCACCCGGAAAGCGGTGATGCTGTCCGCCCGCTGATTGCAACTGTAGAGGAATCGGCCGCTGGGGTCGAAGCTGAAGCTGCGGGGATAGTCCCCGCGCGTCCACTCCTCGCCGACATAGGTCAGCGCGCCGTCCGCGCCGACGGAAAAGACCGCGATGCTGTCGTGCAGCCGGTTGCCGGCGCAGACGAACCGGCCGTCGGCCGAAGCCAGAATCTCCGAGCAGAAGTTGCTGCCGGCGAACTTGGGCGGCAGGGTGGAGATCGTCTGGCGAGAAGTCAGCCGGCCCGCGGCGGCGTCGTAGTCGAAAAGCACGACGGTCGATCCTTCCTCCTGGATGGAGTAGAGCCAACCGCCCTTGGGATGAAAGCAGAAATGGCGCGGCCCGTCCCCCGCCGGCAAATCGACGGCGGGCGGGTCGTTTGCGGTCAGCACGCCCTTGTTGTCGTCGAACTTCCAGACGAAGATCCGGTCCAGGCCCAGGTCCGCGTGCAGCACGAACCGCCCGGCGGGGTCGCCCTGGATCATGTGTGCATGAGTCCGGTCGTGGCCGCTGACGGCGAAGCCGCCCGGCGGAGCGTTGGTCGCTTTCGTCGGGCCGACCTTGCCGGCGTCGCTCTTCACGTCGCTGGCGTCGCCCAGCCGACCGTCTTCCAGCACGGGAAGGACCGCGACGGAACCCCCGAAATAGTTGGCGACCAGCACGAAACGCCCCGACGGGTGAATGCTCACATAGGTAGGGCCCGCGCCGCCGGAGCGGACGGTGTTGAGCGCCTTCAGTTTGCCGTCCGCCCGATCGACGGCGTAGGCTGTGACGGTTCCTTGCTTATCTTCGCCCACTCGGTCCGTCTCATTGGCGGAATACAGCCGAGTCCCGGCGGCGTTCAGAGCCAGGCAGCTGGGGCTTGTACCCATCTCATGGACATCGGCGGCCGTCAGCGCTCCGTTGGCCCGGTCCACCTGGAAAATGTGAATGCCGCGGCCGTTTCCGGGCGGCAGGTCCACTTGAGTCGGCGACGGCTCGCGGAGCGCGGAGCTGTACGTCCCGACATAGGCGAGGAGCGGCCCGGCTTCTCCCGCCCGCAGCAGGCCGCCCAGGAAGGGCGTCGCCGCGACGGCAGCGGAGGTTTTGAGAAAGGACCGGCGAGAGGCGGGTTGGTTCATTTCAGGATTCGCCTGTCTGGCGGGGGCCGGGGCATCTTACCTGAAGCGTCCGGCGCCGAACAGGGCGCCGACATGTGCGTGGGAGCAGGCGGCCGCCGCGCGTGCCGCACTGGTTCCGCCGCCGCGCGGCCCGCTTCGCGGCGCCGCTTTGGTGTATGATCAACCGTCGCCTCGGAAGGAGGTCCGTGTGCTGCGCATCTTGCTCGACGTACCGCTTGGCGACGCCGTGCGGGCGCTGGAGGCGCTGCCGGGCGTGAAATTGCTGACGCCGCCGTCGCACGAGCGTGAATGGGACCTGCCGGACGACCTTCTCGACGATCCGGAAGTCCTGCTCTGCCGAATGCCGCCGCGCAATCTGCGCGCTATGACCAGCCTGAAGTTCGTACAGCTCACCTCCGTCGGATACGAGCACCTGCGCGATTTCGCGCTGGCCGACGCGCCATTCCGCGTCTGCAACGCCCGCGGCGTCTTCGACACGGCCATTGCCGAGTGGTGCGTGGCCATGATGATCAACCTGACGCGCGATCTGCCCAGCACGATGCGCAACCAGCAGGCGGCGAAGTGGGAGCGGGGCGAGCGCTTCGCCCGCGAGGTTCGCGGCCGCACCGTCGGACTGTGGGGTTACGGAGGCATCGGCCGTGAAACCGCCCGGCTGGCCAGGGCGCTCGGCATGAGCATCCACGCCCTAACTCGCTCTGGCGTCAAACCTCGCGTGAACACCTGCGTTCAGACGGGGACGGGCGACCCCGAGGGCGTACTGCCAGCGCGCGTGTTCCTGGCCGGTCAAGAGCGGGCATTTCTGTCGGGGCTGGATTTCCTGGTCCTGGCGCTGCCGCACACGAAGCACAGCGACGGCGGCGTCGGCGAAGCGGAATTGCGAGCGCTGCCGCCGACGGCTTACCTGCTCAATCCGGCGCGGGGGCCGATCGTGCAGGAGCAGGCGCTGGTGCGGGCGTTGAGCGAAGGCTGGCTCGCTGGAGCGGCCTTGGACGCACATTTCGCTTACCCGCTGCCGGCGGAGCACCCGTTATGGCGCTTGCCCAACGTGATCCTGACGCCGCACGTATCCGGCTCCGACCGCAGCAAGGACTTCCCCGCCCGCATGGCCGACCTGCTGGCGCAAAACGTGGCGCGCTGGCAGGAGGGTCGGCCTCTGCTGAACGAAATCACATCGTCGGAGTGGCGCGAGATATGACCCCGCCTGGCGCCGACTGGTTGTGACGGCGGCGGCGGCTGCCCATCTGCAATGCGATAAGGCCGGTTTGTCTGGAAGTGCCCGTCGCGTCCGTGGAGGATGCGTTAAGTGCAGCCGCGCCGGTCTATGTGCAAGCGGTAGTTTAGAGACAGTTCGAGTGCAAAGCTCGTCAACCGCAATCCTGCGGCGAGCTGCCGCAGCAAGCCCTCGGGGAAGGCGCCCGTGGTCAGGAACAGTACGGCGGGGCGCAGGGCCAGCAACGCCGCCGTGGCCGCCCAACATTTTGCAAGGATGACCGTAAGTATTAGCAGGAAGAGGGTTAGGTGATTTTCGTCACTTTTTCCTTATGCCGCAAGCACTTACGACCACCCTTGCAAAATGTTGCGCCGCTTGGGTACGTCCTGTTCTCGTGCCCAGCCGCCTGCCATAATGGAGACGTTCGTTCCCCCCTTCCGGAGGCGCACCATGACTGCCGACGCCGACCGCCCCGCCGGCGCCACGCCGACCGCCGCTAGCGCGATCACCTCGGCGAGTGGCGACGGTTCGCCCGCCTCCTCGGGGCCGGTCATCCCGCCGCCGACGGCGCCGGCCCTGCCCACGGTACGCGGCTACGAGATCAAAGAGGAGTTGGGCAAGGGCGGCATGGGCGTCGTCTACAGGGCGTGGCAGGCCGGCCTCAACCGCACCGTCGCCCTCAAGATGATCCTCGCCGGCCCCCTGGCCGACGAGCACGAGGTGGAGCGCTTCCGCCGCGAGGCCGAGGCCGTCGCCGCGATGCAGCACCCGCACATCGTCCAGATCCACGAGGTCGGCGAAGCCGACGGCCGCCCGTACCTGGCGCTGGAGTTCTGCGGCGGGGGCGCCCTCAGCCGCAAGCTCGCCGCCGGCCCCCTGCCCGCCGACGAGGCCGCCGCGCTCGCCGAGACGCTGGCCCGCACGGTTCACGCCGTCCACCTGCGGAAGATCATCCATCGGGATCTGAAGCCCGCCAACATCCTGCTGGGCGACGGCGGCGAGCCGAAGATCACCGACTTCGGCCTGGCCAAGAAGCTCGACGCCGACGGCCGTACGCCCACCGAGGCGATCCTCGGCACGCCGAGCTACATGGCCCCCGAGCAGGCCAAGCAGGGCGGCGCCCCGGAGGTCGGCCCGGCGGCGGACATCTACGCGCTGGGGGCGATCCTGTACGAGTGCCTGACCGGAAGGCCGCCGTTCAAGGCGGCGACGATCGTCGATACACTGCTGCAGGTCGTCCACGACGACCCGGCGCCGCCGCGGCATCTGCAGTCGCGGACGCCGCGCGACCTGGACACGATCTGCCTGAAATGTCTCCAGAAGGACCCGAGGCGGCGTTACGCGACCGCCGAGGCGCTGGCCGACGACCTGGGCCGCTTCCGCCGGCGCGAGCCGATCACGGCCCGGCCGATCGGGCCGCTGGGGCGGGCGGTCAAGTGGGCGCGGAGGCGGCCGGCCGTGGCCGGGCTGCTGGCGGCGCTGGCGGCCGTGATCGGCGTCGCCTCGGCCGCCGGCGCCTGGGAGCTCCGCAGCTACCTGCGCGAAAAGGAGGACAAGGAACAATACGCCCTGCAATTGGCGGCTAGCAACGGCAAGCTGGCGGAGGAACAGGGTGCCCGGCTGAAGGCTCAGGAAGCGGCGGCGAACCGACAGCAGGAGGTCATCCGGGCGCTGGGCGATCGGGCGAAGGCGGAGGAGGCCGCGAAGGCCGAGGCGCAGCAGCGCGTCGAGGAGCGGGGCCGCCATAACGACGAACTGGAAGACCGCCTGTACCTGAATCGAGTCTCGTTGGCCTACCGCGAGTGGACCGCCAACCGCACCGACGAGTCCGAGCGGCTGCTCTCGCTTGGCGTCCCCGGCTTCTGGCAGAAGGACCGCCGCAATTGGGAGTGGCGCTACCTGCACCGGCTGACCACAAGCGGTTGGCTCGACCTGGACGGCCACACCGCCTTCGTCCCGTGCGTCGCCTGGAGCCGCGACGGCCGGAAAATGGCCTCGGGCGACGCCGACGGCAAGGTCAAGGTGTGGGCGTGGCTCGACGACCGCCTCGCCTTCCCGATGGACCTGAACGGCCGCCACACCGGAGAGGTCCAGAGCGTCGCCTTTAGCCCCGACGGCCGGTTCCTCGCCTCCGCCAGCGGTTCCGGCGTCGGGACCATCGACCGGCCGTTCGTCCGCGGCGACGTGATGAACTGGGACCTGCAAAAGCTCCGGGACGGCCAGCCGCGGACCTTGCCGGGCGGCCAGGCGGGCGCCGTCGCCTGGAGCCCAGACGGAAAACGCCTGGCCTCGGGGGGGTCGGGCGTCGTGGAGCTGTCGGACCCCGAGACCGGTAAATCCCTCAAGACGCTCGGCGAGAAGCTGGGCGCGGTCCGCGGCCTCGCTTACAGCCCCGACGGCAAGCACCTCGCCGCGGTCGCGGACCGGGCGGACAACGCCCTGGCCGGCGAGTTGCGGGTCTGGGAAGTCGAGTCCGGCAAGGAGCAGTTCGCGCAGCCCGCGCACGGCCTCGGGGCGCTCGGCGTGGCCTGGAGCGCCGACGGCAAGCGGATCGCCACCTGCGGCGGCGACCAGTGCGCCGCGGTCTGGGACGCGGAGACCGGCCGCCGCTTGCAGACCCTATGGGGCCACACCGCCGTGGTTCACGCCGTCGCCTTCAGCCCTGACGGCCGGGAGATCGCCACGGCCGGTGTGGACGGCCTCGTCAAAATCTGGGACGCCGAGCTGGGCCGGGAGGAGGGCACGCTGCGGCGCGTCGGCGCCGGCCCGATCTGGTCGCTCGCCTACCGGCCGGACGGCGCCCGGCTGGCATGTTCCGGCATGGACTGGTCGATCCACGTCTGCGACCCGCGGCGCGCCCCGGATTACAGCGAGGCGTATGGCGACGTGTATTACATGGCGGTCAGCCCCGACGGCCGCCGCCTCGCCAGCTTCGGCCAGTACGCGGCCGACGGCGTAATGGTGTGGGGTCTGCGGACCGACCCGACGTTCAGCACGGTGACGGCCCAGGAGCGGTTCGAGTTCAAGGGCCAGACCGGGGTCGTCTGCGCGGCGTTCAGCCCCGACGGCCGCCGCCTCGCCTCCGCCTCCGACGAGATCGACGTGGACGCCCCGCCGAAGCCCGGCCAGCCCTTCGACCTGCCGCGCGTCGGCGTAATCAAGGTCTGGGACTCCGTCGCCGGCAAGGAGCAATTGACTATTCGCGGTCAGAAAGGAGCGATTCACGCCCTGGCCTTCAGCCTCGACGGCCGGCTGCTCGCGTCCGGCGGCGAGGACGGGGCGGTGAAGGTGTGGGACGCGGACACGGGGAGGGAGCGGCTGACTTTCACCCGGCACACCGGGCCGGTGGCGACGCTGGCGTTCCGTCCCGACGGGCTTCTGGCCTCGGCGGCGAAGGAAGTGATCCTGTGGGACCCGAAGACCGGGGAGGTGCGCCGCACCTTCCACGGCAACCCGTCGGCCGTGACCGGCGTCGCCTTCAGCCCCGACGGCTCGCGGCTCGTCGCCGCGGGGTCGGCCGGCGAGTTCGGCCGGCAGACCGGTGCCGTGAAGGTGTGGGACGCGGACACAGGGGCGGAGCTGCGGACGCTGACTGGGCACAATGGGCCGGTGAATGCCGTGGCCTTCAGCCCCGACGGCTCGCGCATGGCGACGGCCGGCGGCGACCGGGCGGTGAAGGTGTGGGACGCGGGGACCGGCCAGGAGATCCTCACGCTGGGCGGCGCCGACGCCGGCCTGAGGAACTTCGTGGCCTTCACGCCGGACGGCCTGCTAGTCGCGGGCGGCCCGGAGGGGCTCTTGCCGGGCCGCATCACGATCTGGGACGGCCGGCCGCCGAACGCCCCGCCGCTGCAAACGCCTCCCGCCGCGGAGGAGACGGCGGCGGCCCGCGCGGAGCTGGACAAGCTCCAGGGCGCCTGGGAATTCGTCTCGGTGGAGGACGACGGCCGCAAGCCGCCCGCCGAGCAGCTGCACGGCCGCACCCTGACCATCGACGGCGACCGCCTGCGGTTCCAGTCCGGCGGGCGCGTCGTGTCGGAGTACGCCGTCCGGATCGACCCGAGCTGGCTGCCGAAGGAGATCGCCCTGACGGCGCAGAAAAAGACCGTCCTCGGCGTCTACCGCCTGGAGGGGGACGAATTGAAGGTGTGTCTGAACAAGGCGCCAGACCAGGAGCGGCCGCAGGCGCTGGGCGCCCCGGAAGGCTCCGGCCGCGTGGCGTTCGTTTTCAAGCGAATGAAGCCTTGAGCGCGGCCGGCCTCGGCGGCGCCGCCGTTACCGTGGCGGCGATCCGCGACGGGGCGAAGCCGTGCCCCCGGCCGCCCCAGGCCGCCGGCATTCGCTCAAGCGTCACGCCAAGGTCGTCGGCCGGCCGGGGGAAGCGGCAAATTCGCACTCTATCGGCCCAGCGGCCATAGCAGTGGCCGGCCAGCGGGACTTCTGGCGCGCGATTCCTCGGTTTACGACTTCGCGGTCAAAACGAATCCCAACGGATGCGCATGCGTGGCGTGTATTCCATGGAGCGAGCTGGGCGTGACGCCGGTGTTCGGCTGCAAGTTCGGCTTCTCCATCCAGCTCAATGACAACGACGGCGACGGGCTGGCTGCGCATATGAACTGGGGCGGCGGGCTGTCGCCGACCTGGCGGCCGGCGGACTTCGGGACCATTACCCTCGTCGAGGCGCCGTGGCTGCGTGCGCTTCGTCACGAGCCTTCGATTAAGAGAGCCTTTCGGGCCGGGCTCCGTCAACCGCTTGCGGCGGTTTCGACGCGAGCCCGGAGCCGTGCGGCCAGCGGTTCCGGGTCGGCGAGCCGGTGGTCCGCGCTGAGTTCGATCAGCGCTGAGGCGGGCGGCCCCGCTCCTTCTCCCTTGCCTTCGTCGCCTTCTCCTCATGCGGCTTGAAGATGCCCAGTCTGCGGCCCTTTGCCTGGGCGTTCAAGCCGGCCAGCGCTTTGCCAGGGGGATGAAACGGCGTCTCCAGCAAGACTAGGACGTTGCATTCAAGGGTCTGCCAAGCGCCTATGCCGCAGTCGTCGGCATCTTGTTGCGTTTCTATATCTTGATCTTTGCCATGTGGACGTTCGTCTCACCGGGCTTGACGGGGACGGCTTGGTGGGCCGGCGTCCGTGAGATAGGATTTTCCGCATGAAACCTGCGTCTCTTCCCGATCCAACGGACGCCGTGAACCGGCGTTCCTTCATGGCGGCGGGGGCCGGCCTGCTCACGGCCGCCAGCTGGCGGCGCGTGTTCGGCGCTGGCGAGCGCATCGGCGTCGGCTTCATCGGCTACGGCCTGATCGGCAAGCGGCACGTGCTCGATTTCCAGGCGCAGCAAGACGCCGACCTGGTCGGCGTGGCCGAGGCCCACCGCGGCCGGCGCGACGAGGCGCTGGGCCAGATAGGCGGCTCGGCGAAGGGCTACGACGACTTCCGCCGCCTGCTCGACGACAAGAACGTGCAAGCCGTCGTCGTCTCCACGCCGGATCACTGGCACGCGCTGATGACGATGCTGGCCTGCGCCGCCGGCAAGGACGTGTACGTCGAGAAGCCGCTGACCCTGTTCGTCCGCGAGGGCCGATGGATGATCGACGCGGCCCGCCGCTGCAAAAGCGTGGTCCAGGTGGGGACGCAGCAGCGCTCCGGGCCGCACTACCGCCGCGCCCGCGAATTGATCCAAAAGGACCAGCTCGGCAAGGTTTTTTCGGTGCGGATGGGCGTCTTCCGCAACGTCATGCCGGGCTTCGGCGGGCCGGCCGACGGCGACCCGCCGGCCGACCTGGACTGGAACCTGTGGCTCGGCCCCGCTCCGCTCCGCCGCTACAACCCGAATCGAGCGCTGTACCACTTCCGCTGGTTCTGGGACTATTCCGGTGGGCAAATGACCAATTTGGCCGCCCACGCGCTCGACGTCGTCCACTGGTATCTGGACGCGCAAGGCCCCACGGCTGTCACGAGCGTCGGCGGCCGCTTCTGCCTCCAGGACAACGGCGAGACGCCGGACGTGCAGGATACGCTGATCGAGTACCCCGGTTTCACGGCCGTCTGGTCGCATCGAGAGGCGTGCGCCGGCCAGACGGCGGGCGGCCTGGAATTCTGCGGGCCGAAGGGAAGTCTGTCGATTTCTCGGAGCGGGTTCGTCCTGAAGGGCGATCCGAAGATTCCGCCGGAGAACCAGGTGCCGCAGTTCGAGGGGGCGCACCCGGTCGGCGGACCGCAGCGCGTGCCGCAGCCCGACCCCGTCGAGCCGTGGACCCCGTCGGTCGAGGACAAAAGCGGCGACTCGCGCGAGCAGCTCAAGGCGCACGTCCGCCATTTTCTCGATTGCGTGAAGTCGCGCAAGGAGCCGATATCCGATCTCGAAAGCGGCCATCGTACAGCCACGGTGTGCCACCTGGCGAACATCTCGCTGCGGCTGGGCCGGCGAGTGCGCTGGGACCCGGTGAAGGAAGAGGTGATGGACGACGCGGAGGCGTCCGCGATGCTGGCGCGGCCATACCGGGCGCCGTGGGACCGGGAGCTGAAGGCGCTGGGAGGGGGGTGAGCCGATGTTGTGGACGCGGCGGGAAGTGCTGGCGGCGGGGACGGCGGGTCTGGCGGTCTGGGCGGCGCGCGGCGACGAGGCGGCCGCGCCGCCGCGGATGGGGGTGGTCCTGTATTCGTATGGCATCCGCCGTGGTGCAGAGAAGGACGGGGGATTCGCCGGCCCCATGTTGTTCGTCGCCTACTGCCGGCAGCTGGGCGCCGGCGGGGCGCAAACCGCGCTGGGGGTGCGCGACGACGATTACGCCGACAAGCTGCGCGAATACTGCGAGCACAACAAACTCTACCTGGAAGGGATCATTTCCGCGCCGCGCGACAGGGACGACGTGGACCGCTTCGCCGACGAGGTTCGGACGGCGAAGCGATGCGGGGCCGGCGTGTTCCGCACGGCGCTCCTGAACGGCCGACGCTATGAGACGTTCGATTCCGCCGAGGCGTTCGGCCAGTTCGTCGAACAGGGCAAGCAGTCGCTGGCGCTGGCGCGGCCCGTCGTGGAAAAACACGAAGTCCGTATGGCGGTGGAGAACCACAAGGACCTGCGATCTCCGGAATTGCTGGACGTGCTGAAGAAGCTCGACTGCCCCCTAGTCGGCGTCTGCCTCGACACGGGCAACAGCATCGCTCTGCTGGAACCGCCGCAGGAGACGGTCGATCTGCTGGCCCCGCACGCCTTCACGACGCACATCAAGGACATGGGCGTGGAGGAGTACGCCGACGGCTTCCTGCTGGCGGAAACGCCGCTGGGGACGGGGTTCCTCGACTTGGAGAAGATGGTCGCGGCCCTGCGCCAGGCCCGACCGGAAATTCGCCTGAACCTGGAGATGATTACGCGCGACCCGCTGAAGATTCCCTGCCTGACGGCGAAATACTGGGCGACGCTGGACGACGTGCCGGGCCGGCGGTTGGCCGAGATGCTGGCCCTGGTGCGGGCGAAAGCCGGCAAGAAGCCGCTGCCGCGTATCAGCGATCTGAGTCGGGAGGAGCAGCTCCGGCGCGAGGACGACAATGTGCGCCAAAGCCTGCGCTACGCGAAGGAAAATCTCCGCGCCTGATCGGCCCTCGGAAGCGCCCCGATGCTGCGCGCGGCAGGCGGCGAACCGCCGCGTCCCTTCCCGTCAATCACCGGTCCGGACGGCGTTGCGCTTCTGGAGGAACGCCTGCATCCCCTCTTGGGCGACGCGGCTCAGCGCATTCTCCGTCATCACGGCGACGGCCCGCTCATAAGCGGCCGGCTCGCCCAGCCCCAGCTGCTCGTACGCCGTCCGTTGCACGCGCGCAATCACCGGCTGAGGCGACCGCCGCAGCCCCAGCATGACGCGCGAACACAACCCGAAGAGGTCGGTACAGCTTTCGCACGAGCCTCCCGTCATTTCGCTCAGGTCGTGGCCCGAGCAGAAGACTGTCCCCTCCGCCCCGAGCACAACGACTCGCACCACGGCGTCCGCGGCCGCGTCCGCTACGGCCTGCTCCAGTGCGGCGAGCAACCGCCGGGACAGGGCGTTGCGCTTCGTGGGCCGGTTGAGCGTCCATTAGACGACCGGGCCTCGAACCCGGACCAGCAGTCCAGCGGCGGCGCAGTCCCCTGAAATCGCCATTGAAACCCCTCAGCGGAAAGAACCTGGCCGTCCATCCGTCCATTGTGCGCGGCCGCCGCGGGCGCGCGGGGCGACGCCGACGTTTCGCAGGGGCAAGTAAAGGAGGGGGGCCGGCGCGGCGAGGTCGCAGGGGCTGGACGAGAAGACGGGGGCGCACGACCGGCTCGGGGAGTCGGTGCGTTGCTGCAAGCCTACCTCACGGCGGCCCCCAAAACCGCGGCGTCGGGACGGGCGATTGCCGGCGGGGAGAGCGCGGCCTATGGTTGGGTAGGCGAATGGAGTGTAGGGCCGCATGGAAACCCTGTCGGATTTATACCGCGCGTTCCCCGACCTGCCGCGCTTCCCGCTGGGCGACGGCCTAGAGTTGGTCTACTCGCCCCTGACTGGCGCCGCGCATACGCTGTCCGCCCAGAACGTCGCTCTGCTGCAGACCTGCCGCACGTTCGCCGCGCTGGAGGACCACGCGGCGCGCCTTGGCCGCGAACACAACTTGCCCCCCGGGCAGGGGAAGGCGATCCGCGAAGCTCTGGCGGCCCTGGCGCGAGCCGGCCTGCTGACGTCGCGGTCCGACCTGACCGCCCGCTGCCTGCGGCGGTTCGGGCCGCCCGAGTCGCCGCCGCGGATCGCGGTAGTAGGAATTCCGACGCGCGGTCGGCCGGACGCCTTGCGGCGCTGCCTGGAGAGCCACCTCGAGAGCGGCCGCCGCCACGGCCGGGCGGTGGAATACGTGGTCATCGACGGCTCGCCAGACGCTGAGACGCGCCGGTCCATCCGGGAGATGCTCCAGTCGCATCGGGACCGCTTCAGGGCGGACGTGTTCTATGCCGGGCCGGAGGAGAAGGAATGCTACGTCCGGGAGCTGGCCCGCGCGGGCGCGCCTGAGGAGGCGGCCCGCTTCGCCCTGCTCAACCCGGAGGGCTTCGCCGTCACGACCGGCGGCAGCCGTAACGCGCTTCTGCTGCACGCAGCCGGCGATCTGCTGCTCCAGGTCGATGACGACACGCTCTGCCGCGTGGCGCCCCCGCCGGAAACCCGTCCGGGTCTCGCGTTCTCCTCCCGGCATGACCCTACCGAGTTCTGGTTCCCTGCGGAGGGGCGCGAAGCGGCAGAGGCGGACGACGACCTGCTAGCCGTCCACGAGCGGCTGCTGGGCCGCAGCTTGGCCGACTGCGCGGCCGACGCCGAACCGGACCTGGACGACGCCAACTCCGGATTCTTCCGCAAGCTTGAGCGGAACGACGGCCGCGTGCTGGTCACCTCCGCCGGGGTCGCCGGACATTCGGGAATGGGGTCTTCGCTCTATTTCCTGTCTCTGGAGGGCGCATCCCGCGCTCGCCTGCTCGCCTCTGAAGAGACGTACCGCCGCGCTCTAACGCACCATCAAGTGGTGCGGACCGTGGTCCGGCCGACCGTCTGCGAGGGCGCATACTGCATGGCCCTGAACCTGGGGCTTGACCACCGCCGACCGCTGCCGCCGTTTTTACCGGTGCAGCGCAACCAGGACGGCGTCTTCGCCGTTCTCCTGCGCGTCTGCCGCGACGACGGATTCTTCGGCTTCCTGCCCGGGGGGGCGGCTCACGCGCCGCCGGAACCGCGGTCGCTGCCCGCCGACGACCTGTTGCGCGGCGCGGCCGGCCTGCGCAGCAGCCAAATGGTGCAGGCCTTTCTCACTTCCCTGCCTTCCCCGACCGATCTGCCGACCGTGGGCCGCACCCTGGCTGAATGGGCCGCGCTGCCGCAGGCCGAGTTCGAGGAAGTGTTGCGCCTGCGGGTCTGGGTTGCGATGAGCCGGTTGGGAGGCCGGCTGGCCGATCTGCTGAAGCGATATGGCGGCGAGCCGAGATTCTGGGCGGACGACGTGCGCGGCGTGCTGGCGGTGTTCCGCGAGGCGATGCCGCGGAGGGAATACATGGTCCCGGCGGACCTGGGCGCCTGGTGCGGGACGGCGGCGGCGGAGCGCTTCAGGCGGCTTGTGCTGCAATTCGGCCGGCTGCTGCAATCGTGGCCCGCCATTGTCGAAGCGGCGCGCGATCTCCGGGTGCGCGGTGTACGACTGGCAGTCCCGGCCGGGCCGCCAACTGTGCTGTAGTTCCGTTAGCGCGCGTAAGGATGCGTGATCGGCGGGCCTTTTGTACGTGGCGCGGCGAACGAATAGGCATGAATCACGACGCATCAGATCGATCAAGCGGCAGAATTGGCCCGTCGGCGCCGGCCGGCCCGAGGGCCAGGGCCGCGACGCTCACCGCGGCAATCGCGCCGCCCAAGCTGATGCTTGCAACGCCGGCGTACAACTGACCGACGCCTCCCGGCAGGGCCGGGAGGCGTTTCGATTCGCAGGGTCATGCCCGAATACAAATTCAGCTGCCCATGAACTGCAAGAGTTCGCCGAAGTCGTAGTTCAGGCCGTTCTGGCCCGCCCCCAGCGGGATCCCGGTGATCGGCGAGAGGCTGCTGGGCCCTGTGCTGCCGCCCAGGCTGCCCGCGTTCTCGGCGCCGGGCGTATAGCCGGCCGGCTGCATTTCGCTGAGAGTATACGTGCCCACGGGCAGGGCCGAAAACTGGAAGTAGCCGTTGGCGTCCGTCGTCGTCGTCAGCGAGAACGTCTGCCCGTCGGCGGTCACGCCGCTCAACGTCACCGTCACCCCGGATATGCCGCTGTCGGCGGCGTCGAACACGCCGTTGCCGTTCTCGTCGAAGTAAACGTACCCAGACAGGCTGCCCGGCGCGCCGGGGCGCTGGACCGCCCATTGCTCGAAGCCGCCGTTGGCCGCGTAATTGACCCCCATCTGGGAGTAGAGATAGACGTAGGGATTGCCGTCCTGGGCCGCGAAGAGCTGGTCCGGGACGAGCAGGTACATGTCGCCGGAGCCGTTGCCGTGGCTGAGGGCGGAGTTCACGGCGACCCAGTTGCTGGCGCCCCCAGCGTTCATGTCGTAAACGGCCTGGAGCCCCGCCAGCGTTCCGGACGTGGGGTCGTAACCGGCCAGGTTGCCCACGGGGCCGAGGAAGATCTTCAGCTGGTCCAAGGAGATCAGCGGGGAGGAGTGGTTCTGGTTGACGCCCAGCAGGAATTCGCGGTAGGCCACGCCGTTGACCACCACGAGCGGGATGTCGCTCAGCTGGATCGAGTGCGTGAAAGCGCCGCCCTTGTCGTCGAGTTGCGGGGCCGCGTCGGTGTTGTAGCCCTGCTCGGTCGTACCTTGTTTGGCCTGAATGCGGAGGAAGTCCCCAATCACGCCGCAGCCGGTGGACTGCGGGTCGGCCTGCTCGAACAGGGCGCCGTTGATCGCGCCGGAGGCGCCCGCCGTGGTCAGGTCCACCGTCGCCGCCGACGGGACGCAGCGCTCCTCCAGCGATTCCAGCGAGAGGCGCACACGGCGGTCGGCCGGACGCGGCTGACGGCGAAACAGGGCGTTCATCGACTTGGTCATGATCTGGTTTCTCCCGCGTTCGCGTTGGGATGGGCGAATCGTGAAATGCGGGAGGGGTGGCCGCGCTCCTTCGCGGTAGAGAGGCCGTCCGCAGCGCAACCATAGGCCGCGGCTAGTGGGTTGTCAAGCAGGGAGCAAACCAGGGCGTCCGTCCCGAAAGTGCCATCATGGCGGCCGTCCATGCCGGCTGATCAGCCTTTGAGGTCTGCCAGGGGTCGGCGCCGATACTGCACCACTGTGCCTAACCCATCGCGCTCTGGACTGCGATGCCCCTTGTCCGCGAGCGGTCGAACCGCCGGTCTTCATGGCGTGGTTGCCATGCCACACGTCGGCGGCCTGCCGCTCGGCCGCGCCATCCCCAATGCTAAGCAAGGGCATCGCCGTTGCTTCCTAGCAGGCGAATCGTCGGCGCCGGTTCCACGAGTCCGTCCCCCGGAGCAGCGGCCGCGTCGAGCCCGCGCATCGCCTGACCGTCCGGCCTCAGCATGATGATAACGACCTGGAGAAGCGGGCCTGGCGGGTGCGACAATCCACATTGGCCGCATGCGAGGCGGCCTGCCGCGTCGCGGCGCCTCGGCTTTCGCCGGCTCGGGCGAGCCAACGAAGAAGCCGTGCGGGGGTGTCGCCCCACACGGCTTCTTCGCTGGCCGGGTTCGCCCCGTGGGGATCGGCCGGCGGCGTCGCCCGAGTAGGTTGTTCACGCCATTACACGGGAGCGCCAGCGGCGCGGAAACGGCGATCCGGCTTAGCGGCGATGTTTGGTTAACCGATGGCCGACATCCGCCGCGGGTCGTCGCGCTGCAGCCATTTCTGCATCCGGGCCAGCTCCCTCGGCCAGGCGTCGCTCGCCCGCCGCTGACTGAATGCGTCGTACATCAGATCCAGCGTCTCCAGCAAATGGCGCAACTGCGTCACGCGCTCCTCCAGCCGGGCGCGCTCGTCGTCCGCCTCCGGCGGCGGCAAACGGGCGGCCGTCGCCGCCATTGTCTCGGCCTGGAGCGTCAGCTCATATTGCTGGTCGTGGCGCGCGACGATCAGGCCCACCTTGCGCGGCAGCTTGCCCGACTGGATGGCCCGCCGCGCCTCGGGCAATCGCGTCGGCCCATCGCTGGTGATGCTTTCGCGGCCGGTCTGGCCGCGCGGGCACTCCAAGACGAGCGTCCGCGTCAGCAGCACCGACGCCTCCGAACCGTCGGCCAGCGCGATGGCGTCGGATTCCGAATCGAGCATGTACCACAACCAAAGCAGATATTCGTTGCCCAGGAAATCGCGGCTGGCCTCGTCCGGCGTCCAGGCCACAGCGCCCGTCGCGCCCGGCGTGAACGGCGACGGCCCCGCGTCGTCCACGCCGCGCGTCTGTCGCCGCGGTTCCGCCAGCCGAAACATCTGCCGGCCCGCGCCCAGCGGCTCGAAGCCGACGCCGAACGTCTGCTCGAACAGCGTCCGCAAGCGATCCAGAACCGTGACGGAAGTCGTGCCGACAAGCAGCTCGTTGGACGGGGCGTCCCAGAGAAGCGGGTACGCCTTGCGACGCAGGAATCGGCCGTCGGCGGCCTCCGCTTCCAGGCGCTCCCTGGCCCGCTGTCGGGCTTCGCGCTTCTGGCCGGCGCTGGGGCTGGCCGCTGCCAATCCCTTCAGCTCGATTGCGGCGTAAGCCCGCATCAGGTCGGCCGGGATTTTCTGGGAGTCGATGCGGATACAAAAGTGCAGGGCGTCGTTGACGACATTCTTGGCCAGCTCGAAGGACGTATCGAGAATGTGATCGCCGGCCGTCCAGCCGACCTCGACTCCGTCGGCCGCGGCCTGGCGCTGTTTGCCGATGGCGAGGCCTTCCAGGCGCTCTAGGTGTTGCGGACGGAACATTCGCGGCGATGGGCCGATGACGTGGCAGCGCAGGAACGTAACGCGGCCGGAGAAGAAGCCCATGATGCGACCTCGGCGACAGGAGAAACGGTGCGGCGCCAGCTGTGAATCTATATCGGCAGGGCGGGCCGTCGCCATGCAGGTAGGAGACGGCGTCTTCCGCCCGCGATGTGTCCGCAGGGTCGCGGTCCCGACCGGCCCCCCTCACCGGAACTTACCGATGCACCGATTCGCCGCCGCCGCGCCTGTGGCTGCAGAGTGTTCGTCCCGGCCGGCGGCGCGGCGGGCTTCTTTGCTTCTTCGGCGGCGCGCTCATAAGCGGCTAGCCACTGTTCGGCGCTGGCGTACACCGCCGAACCGCCGCGGCCGTCCAGCCCGACGACCTCCGTGCAGAGCCGGTCCATCAGCGCGCGGTCGTGGCTCACCAAGACCAGGGCGCCGGTGAACTCCTGCAGAGCGTCTTCCAGCACCTCCAGCGCCGGGATGTCGAGGTCGTTC
>DATKHW010000987.1:0-5398 GCA_035546275.1 Gemmataceae bacterium | reverse complement strand
TCGGCACGCCGGAGTACTTCAACAATGACGCCCCGGCTCTGATCGGCTCGCCGGCCAGCGACACCACCTGGGTCGAGGCTGTTTACAAGCAACTCTTCCCGAACTACACGATCAGCCAGAACGAGATCAATTACTGGGACGGCCTGCTGGGTTCGGGCCAGATCACGACGACGCAGGCGGCCTATATTCTGGACACCAGCAGCCTGTATCGCTTCGGCAACATCGCGGCCAACCCGGCCAACTACGTCAACGGGTCCATCAACCGCGCCTACGTATCGCTGATGGGCCGCAACGCCACGCCGGCGGAAATCACTTTCTGGGAGCAGGTGTACGCGGCGAACCCCACCTACCGCATCGAGGACCTGCAGGCCGGCATCCTCGGCTCCGCGGAGTTCTTCGCCAAGAACAGCACGGCCAACACGCCGCTCGGGTCGCAAGATCAGCAGTGGGCCGACGCCCTCTACACCGATCTGCTGGGTTCGACGAACTCGGCGGCCGAGCAGAACATCGACCTGGTGTTCCTGGGCAAGGCGGAATACGCCGCCCGCCTGCAGATCACCACCGCGGTGACCAGCGTCCCCGAGTTCCACACCGACGTCACGGACTTCGTCTACGAAAACTATCTGCATCGCGCGCCGAACGCCAACGAACTGGCCTTCTGGGCGCCGACTGTCGGACAGCAAGCCGCCGCGCCCGGCGCGTTCAATGGCGATGAACAGCTGCTTAACGGCGTGCTCAGCAGCCCGGAATACTTCAATTTGCAAACCGACCCGTCCGACGGCGGCCTGCACACCGACAACTCATGGCTGCTGAGCCTCTACACCAGCCTGCGAGTGCCGGTCAACAACTCCCAGGAGCTGGCCCAGCTCAATACCTTGATCGCCGATTACGCCCCGGCGCGATTGGCGGCCATCCAGAGCTTCTTCGTCGCTCCAGAGTACATGGCCGATTTCGTCCAGACCGAGTACAACGCGCTGCTCGGCCGATCGGCGAATGCGAATGAATTGGCGTTCATGGTTGGCCAGATGCAAGGCGGTGCGACCCAAGAGCAGATCATTGCGATGATCATCAGCTCGCCGGAGTTCTTCAACCGGGCGCCGAAGATCCTCAATCAGAACGTGCCGGCGAGCTACACCACGCTGGTGGAAGCCGCTTACCAGGTGCTGTTCCCCAATTACACGATCAGCCAGAACGAGATCAACTTCTGGGTGGGCGAACTCAACAGCGGCGCCGCGACGCCCTTGTCGATGGCGCAGGCCCTCGACACCAGCAGCCTGTACTTCTTCGGCGCCAGCCCGACGACAGGCAACTACCTGAATGGCTTCGTCAACCGAACCTACCTGAAGTTCATGGGCCGCAACGCCAGCCAGGGCGAGATCAATTACTGGATGAGCGCCTTCACGAGCACGCCGAACCTGATCGCGGCCATCCTCGACTCGACCGAGTACTTCCGGCAGCTGCACCAGTTCCCGTAATCGGCCGAGGCGCCCGTAAACAACGAAGCCCCGGTCCTCGGCGAGGACCGGGGCTGTTTTCTTGCGCTCGCCGAGTCACTTTTCGGTGCGGCAGGTTACGTCCCACAGGCGGAACACCACCACGCCTACGTCCGCCGACAGCCGACGGCCGTCGCAGGAGAAATGTACCGTGTTGTCGCCCGGCGCCGCACTCAGCACGATCTCAAGCGGCTGCCGTTGCGCCGTCAGGACCAGGTCGCGGCGTCCCCCCGCCCCGCTCAGCACCAGATGCGACGGCGTCGTTTGGTCCCACAGGCCGGAGCATTCCATCTTCAGCACGACCCGTTGCGGCCGGTCCAGCGGATTGACGACGTGCAAGTCCCCGTCGGGTCCGCACCAGCGCCAGGCTCCTTCGGCCTGATTGTGTTCCGGCGGCAAGAAGGACACGGCCCAACGCAACTCCACGGGCAGCAGCTCCGCCTTGCGGTCTTCCCACTCCGCGTCGCTATAGCGGCTTCGCAGCGATTCGATGTAACCGGACATATCGAAGAAGGATTGCTGGCCGGTGCGGCTGACCTGGGGCGCCACGTCGAGCAAACACGACAGCTCTTCTTCCGCCTGGGCGGCGCCGTCGGCGAAGCCGCGCCGGTCGAGGTAGATTCCTCGGAACCCGGCGAAGGCGAGGGTCTCGACGAGTTCGGGCATGGGCAGCTTGGCCAGCTCCGCCTGCCAGAAATCGGTATTGCCGCCCTTGACCGTCCCATAGCTCCAGCGCAGCGTCCGCGTGTGGAAAAGCGGCCGCAGCAGCTCATAGTCGGCCAGGCCGCAAACGGGCGGATTCTCCGGAAAAGGGACATAAGGCATCTCGTAAACCATCGACCCCGGAGGCAGCAGCGTCTCGATGCGCCGGCCAAAATCCCGGTCGGAGTCGAACTGCCGGCGCGTTTCGGTGTACGACGGCCTCATGACGGCCGAGGTCTGGTCGTAAGCGCCCACGCCTAACAGAGCGAGCAGGCCGACGGTCCAGGCCGTGCGGGTCCATTGGCCTCGAACATAGCGCTCGGCGATCCGTTGCAGGGTGAGAAACAACCCGGCGAGGGCGAAGAAGGCGATGCAGATGCTGAGTCGGCCGTAGCAGCGGATCATGGGCGAAACCCAGAAGGCGAAGACGCAGCCAAGGCCGCCGACCGTGCCGAGCAGGACGGCGGTCACGTTGAGGAACGCCAGCCCATCCTCGGCCCGTTCCACCTTATCGCGCCGGCGGAGCAAAAACCGCCCAATAAGGTAGAGGAAGCCCACGGCAGCCACAACGCCCAGCGTCTCGAAGCGCCATTCTCCCGTCGGCCGACGCACCGGATCGGAAATGTAATGGTCCACGATGTGCGCCAGGCCCTTGTTGTGATGGTCCGCGGTGGGCAGCAGCAGTTCGCCGATCTTCATACCGAAGAGGTCCGCTTCGCCCGGCAGCCGGGCCAGCGCCGCGTTTTGGCCGTGTTGTGCAAAGTGGATCAGCGAGGGCGCCAGGCCGGCGGCGAGCGAGGCCGCAATCACGAAGGCGAGCAGAGCAGAGGCGCCCAGCGGCGTCCAGCGGCGTTCGCGCACGGCGGATTTCATTCCAGCGGCGAGCAGGAAAAAGCAGGAGAAAAAGGCGTAGTAAACTCCCGCTATCCCCGTAAGGATGCAGAGCAGGATGGCGCCGGCGGCTTGCCAGCTCCACAGACGCGGCCGCAGCGGATTGCGTCCCAGGCTGACGCGCAGGGCCAGCCAAATCATGGGCGGCAGCAGGTAATAGGAAGCAAGAAACGGATGCAGCTGCATGCGCAGGAAGTGGTACGCCGAGCAGGAATAGAGGACGCTGGGGACGAGGGCGGCGAGTCGGCCAAGACGGAGACGCCGAAAGACGAAGTAGGCGGACAGGGCGGTCACGGGAAACGGCAGCAGCAGAAGCAGGTTGTACACGACCATGGGATTGTGAAACACGCACAGCAGCGCCTTGGCGATCCCAAAGTGGAGCGCATCCGCCATCGGATAGTCGCGCACATCCAGGACGCCGGGCGCCCCCAGACGCGGGTTGTCCAGAAACCAGCCGCTGTCCTGGACGTTGTGAAGGAGCGTCAGCTCCGGCAGCGCATCCTTGTCATAGAAGAGCGGGACGCTCAGATGGGCGCGGGAGAGATGCAGCACGATGGCGGCCGTTATCATCGCCGCACAGGCCGCCGCCGCATAGCCGCATATATTCTTCCAGACGCTCGTCGCGGCGCCGACCGCGGGAGACGAACAGGTTCCGGTCGGCGCAGCGGCGGCGATTCCCTCGACGCGAGGCGATGCGGCGGACGCGGACATACAAAACCTCCTTTGATCCACTTGCGCTGCCAGGTCGGGCCGCGGCTGCCAATTTCACTCCTCCGTGCGAGAAGCGAAGCCCCACACGCGGAACACCACCACGCCTATATCCGCCGTCATGCGCCGGCCGTCGCAGGAAAAATGCAGCACGTTGTCGCCCGGCGCCGCCGTCAGCGAAATCTCCAGCGGCTGCCGATCCGCAGTCAGCCGCAGCTCCTTGCGTTCCCCGGCCCCCGTCACGATCAGGCGCGACGCCTTCTTCTGGTCCCATAGGCCGGAGCATTGCATCGTCAGCACAATGCGTCGCGGCCGGTCCAGCGGATTGATGACGTGCAGGTCACCTTCTGAGCCGCACCAGCGCCACGCCCCTTCGGTGTGACTCTGCTCCTGCGGCAGGAACGCCCCCGCCCACCGCAGCTGGATTGGGAGCATTTCAGCCTTGCGTGCTTCCCATTCAGCGGCGCTATAACGCGTTCGCAGGGATTGGATGCAGTCGGACAGATCAAAGAAAGACTGCTGCCCGGTTTGGCTGACCAGCGGCTCGACGTTGAGCAGACACGCCAGCTCTTCTTCGGCCTGGGCGGCGCCGTCGGCGAAGCCGCGTCGGTCGATGTAGACGCCGCGGAATCCGGCGAAGGCGAGGGTCTCGACGAGTTCGGGCATGGGCAGCTTATCCATCTCGGCTTGCCAGCCGTCGGTGTTGCCGCCCTTGACCGTCCCGTAGCTCCAGCGCAAGGTTCGCGTGTGGAGATAAGGCCGCAGCAGCTCATAATCGGTTAGGTCGTGAACCGGCCAGCTTTCAGGAAAGGGAACATAGGGCATCTGGTAAACCATCGAACCGGGCGGCAGCAGCGCCTCGATGCGCTGGCCGAAGTCCCGGTCGGAATCGAACTGCCTTTGCGTCGCCGCGTAAGTCGGCGTCATGATCGCGGGGGAGGTCTGGTCGAGAATGCCCAGTACCAAGAGGCCGAGCAAACCGACGCCCCAGGCGGCGCGGCTCCATCGGCTTCGGACATAGCGTTGGGCTGTCCGCTCCAGGAGGAGGAACAGACCGGCCAGGGCGAAGAAGGCGATGCAGATGCTGAGCCGGCCATAGCAGCGGATCATGGGCGAGACCCAGAAGGCGAAGACGGAGCCGAGTCCGCCGACCATGCCGAACAGAACGGCGGCGAGGTTGAGGAAGGCCAATCCGTCCTCGGCTCGCTCGGCCCGACCCCGCCGCCGCAGCAAAAATCGCCCAAGGAGATAGAGAAAGCCCGCGGCCGCGATAAAGCCGAGCGGTTGGCCCCACCA
Source organism: Gemmataceae bacterium (assembly GCA_035546275.1). Taxonomy (GTDB): domain Bacteria; phylum Planctomycetota; class Planctomycetia; order Gemmatales; family Gemmataceae; genus UBA4732. Next base: position 308 of record DATKHW010000987.1, on the reverse strand, counting down.
TTCCGGCGTGACGCGGCGGGCGGAATCGGAGACGTAATGGTTCACGATTCCCGCCAGCCAGCCGATGCGGTGCGAGGCGGTGGGCAGCAGCATTTCGCCGATGCTCAATCCATAATAGTCGGCCTCGCCAGGAATGCGGCCCGCGGCTGCCGGCTTGGCGGCCGCGGCGTTGTGGATCAGCGACGGCGACAGTGCGGCCGCGACGGCGCCGGCGATCAGGAACGCAAGGAGAACGGCGGCCAACAGCGGCGCCCAGCGGCGTTCGCGCACCGCGGCCTTGGCGCCGGCGGCTGTCAGGAAGAAGCAGG
>DATKHW010000986.1:0-2778 GCA_035546275.1 Gemmataceae bacterium | reverse complement strand
CGACCACGCCACAACGCCGGCGTCGGCCAGCGCGTTCAGCGCCAAAGCCGTATCCCAAACGGGCGAAAAGCACGGCTGCAACCGGATGGCGCCGTCTTCCTCGATCATCAGATCGTCGAGCTGCCGCAGCGCCCACCGCATCTCCGGCGCGTCGTCTGCTGTGCCAAGACAGCGCAGGGCGACGACTGTGTAAATCATCGGCGGGAAAATGGCGCCGAGGCCGTCGCTGTCCTGAAAGCGCTCGCGCATCCAGGCGGCGGCCTTCTCCACGGCGATCTTGCGGAACGGGGCGAGCAGGCCGAGCCGTTCGGCCGCCTTGTACGCGGCATCGACGCCGAGAAAGAAGTTGCCCCAGCTCAGCAGGCGGCGCGGCGGCGGTCCCGGCGGCATCGGCGTCTCGGGCGGCCGCAGGAACAGCTCGCGGACGCCGAGTTCCGGCGGCAGACGGCGCACCGGCTTGCACGCCGAGAAGATGCTGAGCGGCACGACGATGGTCCGCGTCCAGCTCGACATGGCGTAAAGGTTGACGTAGAACCAGCGCGGCAGCAGCACCAGCTCCGGCGGCACGGACGCGCAATTGGAATAGGGGAACTGTCCGAGAAGGGCGAGATAAAATTTCGTGAAGCTGTTGCACCGGCCGGCGCCGCCCTGGGCGCGGATGGCCTCCCGCGCCTGACGCATGTACGCGGCGTCGGGGTCGTGTCCGGTGAGCTTGAGCGCGAAATACGCCTTGACCGATCCGCTGAGTTCGATAGGCCCGCCGGGATAATGGCTCCAGGAGCCGTCGTCGCGCTGCACCCGACGGACGTACTCGGCGGCCTTGCGGACCTTGTCCTCGTTCTCGCGACCGAGGAACGCCATCAGCAGGACGTATTCGGATTCGAGAATGGCGTCGCCCTGCAATTCGCCGCACCAGTGACCGTCGGGCCGTTGCAGTTCGAGGAGCCGTCGGCGGGCGCGATCGAGGGCGCGGCGTTCCGGTGAAGGGGGGAGCGGCGCCCGGCGTGCGGCGGGGGCGCGACGGGCGTGCGGCGACAGCTTGGGTGCGACGTTCACGGAAGTCCGTTCCCCCCTGCGGGCGACGATCCGATCACGGCGGGTCGTCCGAAGCGGTTGTAATCTACCCCGTCGCCGCAAATCGCCGCAAGAGGAAGTGGGCGCGACGGGCGGCCGCATCCCGACCCTTTGAGGCGCCAAAACGGAACCTCATTGGAAGTCACAATGTGTGACCACCAATCTCCAACTCCGCCTTGGACCGCTTAACGTGAGGCGGCGATTGATTTGTCAACTGCGGCCGAGGAGCCGCCGGTCCATTCTCATGATCTGCTTGAGTTCGCCGTAAGCCGTGTCCTTGTTTGTTCCGATCCAGCGGACCGCGGAAGTCAGGTCATCCGGCGATTCGTGTTCGATGTCTTGCAATTCGCCGACCTTGCTCGTCCACCTTCCGTTGGTCAATTGACGTGCGACGTGTGTGTATCCATCCGCGTCCCCGTAAATGGCAAGCTTCTCAATGCCGTTCTTGAGCTGCACATCGCCGATGTGGGTGGGTGTGAATCCGAGGCTCTCGAACAAGGCGGCGGCGGCCTGAACCGATCCGTCATCCAGAACGTTTTCGGGCCAGAGGCCGTCCGGCGGCGCCTGCATCCAGGCGTCGGTGCGGCCGAGCGCCCAGGCGATGCAGTTGTAGCGTCGCGTCCGGCCGCTCGTGACGACGTAGCGATCGCCGAACAGCTTGGGGAATAGCCGCCGTAACTTCTTCGTCACGCGACAAGCCCCCGCATCCTCCCCCATTCGACCCACGCCCGCGCCATTTCCTTGATCTTTCCCGCGCTCGCCGGCGGTACGGGGTTTTCGCCGGTGATATCGCGCAGGGCCGCGAACCAAAAATCCGGGTTGCGCTTTAGTTCGGCGAGCAGGAGCGGGACGACCGCCGGACCCATCGCGACGATTTCGCGGTAAGCAGGATGCCGGGCCATTCGCGCGGTGGAACTCAGGTGCGCCGTGTCTTGCTTCCACCGCCGGGCCAACTCGCGAAACCGCTCCGGCAAACCCGACGCCGGCGGCGCCGTGACCGGGGATGGCGACTCCGGCGGAGGCGCCGCGTCATCATTGCGCTTGCTGGAAGGCATCGGCGACATGGGAGTCACTCCCGAATCGGATGATCCTTGACGCGGCGCCTGTGACGACGCCGACCGCGCAGGAACCGTTGCAATTATATGCTCACGACCGCCGTATCACGGCACCCGCACGCAATCGTCGGTGATAAACGATCCCGAATCTTGCACGCACGGCGGCAACCCCGGCGCGACGACGCTATAGTCCGCAGCGACACGGCGGCGTCTGCCACGGTCCGCACCTGGGAAGGCGTCTGCGTCTGCGGCCAGCGGAACTCAGCGTCATTCTTCGTCAAGGTCATCCTCGTCCTCTAGGGCTTCGAGAGCGGCCTCCTCTGGTTCCTCGACGTGCCAGCGCTGGAGCGCCCAATCGACGATCTGCTTGCGCCGCTGAAGAAGTGCCTTCTCGTTCCATTCCTTGAACGCCGCCAGCGCCTGCTCCATGCGCACGCTCGATTTGGCATAGCAGCGGTCCTTGAACCAGTCTTCCGGTTGCGCGGTGGGATCCAGCTTCCCTCGCTTCTCCGGGAAGGGCTTATTGCTGTAGCTGCTGTTGTCGAATGTCAGGCACAGGTTGCCGATGTCATCCGTGTAGAGGCGCCGCTGCTGGGCGTTGAACCGTTCCTTCCAGTACGGGTCCTTCGGCGTCCGCGGGAGGATGTGC
>DATKHW010000985.1:0-6104 GCA_035546275.1 Gemmataceae bacterium | reverse complement strand
TGATCACCTCCGTAATGAGCGCCGCCAGCTCGGGGTTGGCCAGCATCAGCCAGCGCCGCGGCGTGACGCCGTTGGTCTTGTTGTTGAATCGCTCCGGAAACAGCTCCGCGAAGTCAGAGACGACCCGGGTGCGCAGTAGGTCGGAGTGGATTTGGGCCACGCCGTTGGTGCTGTGCGAACCGACGATGGCAAGGTTGGCCATGCGTATCTTGCGGGCCGGCCCTTCCTCGATGAGGCTCATCCGCGTCACCCGGCCCTCGTCGCCGGACCAGCGCTTCTGCACGTCGCCGAGGAAGCGGCGGTTGATCTCATAGATGATCTCCAACAGTCGCGGACAGACCAGCTCGAAAAAGCCGACCGGCCACTTCTCCAGCGCTTCGGGCAGCAGCGTGTGGTTGGTGTAGGCCAGCGTGCGAACGGTCAGGTCCCACGCCTCGTCCCAGCCGAGCTTGGCCTGGTCCAGGAGAATGCGCATCAGCTCGGCCACGGCCATCGCGGGGTGGGTGTCGTTGAGCTGGACCGCCGCCTTGTCGGCGAGAAGCCGCCAGTCTTTGTTGGTGCGCCGGAAGCGGGCCACGATGTCGCCCAGCGAGCAGCTCACGAGGAAATACTGCTGCAAGAACCGCAGCGCCTGCCCCGCAAGCGTCGAATCGTCGGGATACAGCACGCGCGTGACGGATTCCGCCAGGGTCCGGTCTAGGATCGCCCCGACGAAGTCGCCGGAGCTGAACTCGCCGAAATCGAAGAAGTCCGGCGAGTCCGCCGCCCAAAGCCGCAGCGTGTTGATGGCCCGGCCGCCGTAGCCGACCACGGGGCGGTCATAGGGCACGCCGAGCAGGCGGGACGTGCGACCGGGGACCACGTGCACGACGCCGTTTTCCAGGCGGAACGAGCAACCCAGCGGCACTTCGATGGTTTCTCGGGGCCGGGCGACTTCCCAGGGATCGGCCTGGGCCAGCCAGTGGTCGGGATGCTCCACCTGCGAACCGCGGTCGTCGATCGCCTGCCGGAAAATGCCGTACTCGTAGCGCAGGCCATACCCCATGGCAGGGATCTGCAATGTGGCCAGCGATTCGATGAAGCAGGCGGCGAGCCGACCGAGGCCGCCGTTGCCCAGGCCGGCGTCGGGTTCCTGTTCGAGCAGCCCGAGCCAGTCGAGGTTCTTCTGCTGGATCGCCTGGCCGGTCAGCGAATCGAGCTGGAGGTTCATTACGTTGTTCGCCAGGGAGCGGCCGATGAGAAACTCCAACGACAGGTAGTAAACGCGCTTGGGGTTCTCTTTTTCATAGACCTCATCCGTGCGCAGCCAGCGCTGCGCCAGCACGTCCCGCACCGAGCGCGCCACAGCCTCGAATTGCTCGCGCGGACTGGCCGCTGGCGGTTTGACCACGTTGTCGAAGAGCAGATGCCGTTCATAGAGCGCGTTGTCCGTCCCCGTGAATTCCACGGGGCCGCAGCCGTAGCGCCGGAGGAGTTTCGCCGCGCCGTCGGACGTCGCGGTCCGCGGGGTCGTCTGCTTCGTGGTGGCCATTGTCGGTTCCTTTCACCAGGTAAGGGAGCGCCGATTAGGTGTTTGTCTCGCCGCCGCTTTGGGGCCCGATGAGCGCTGCGCCGATCTCCGCCGCCTCGCTCAAGGAGACATGACGGTTGATGGCGCCAACGCAGTCTTGCAAGTTCTCGAAGCGCAGGCGGTCGCGGATCACGGCATGCGCCCCAACGACCCTCAGCTCGATGTTGGCGGCAGCCAGCTCGTCATGCAGCCGCCGCAGCAGTCGCACTCCGGCGACGTCCACGTAGGGAGTGTTGGAAAGGTCGCACACGACGCGCTGCAACCCGTGCTCACTGCGAACCCGCCGAAGCACGGTTTCCAGAACATGATCCACGTTGAAATAGACGAGCGACGCCTCGACCCGGAAGACCAGCACTCCCGGGATGACCTCGTTCTCCGCATGGCGGGCCAAGTCGGAGAATCGGTCGGTTCCCGGGATGCGGCCCAGGAAGGCCACGTGAGGCCGGGCGACTCGCCCCAGGATCATCACCACCGAAACGAGAACGGCGACGATCACCCCGTCGAGAATGCCCATGAGCAGCACGCCCGCCAGCGCCGCCCCGGCCGCGCAAAAATCGATGCGGCTGGCGCGCCAGAGATATTGCAGCTCCTTGACGTCGATCAGGCCGCGCACGGCCATGAGCACGATCGCGGCGAGGACGGCTTCCGGCAAGCTCTGGAAGAGGCTCGTGAAGAACAGCAGCACCAGAGCAATTACGGCACTGGCGAACACCAACGACAACGGCGTGCGTGCGCCCCCGTTCTCATTGACGGCGCTCTGCGACAGGCCGCCCGCGACTGGAAAGCCCTGCCACAAACTGACCAGGAGGTTGGCCGCCCCCAGGCCCAGGAACTCTTGCCGCGGGTCCACGGTATAGCGGTGCTTCAGGGCGAACGTCCGCGCCGCTGAGACGCTTTCGATGTAGGCGAGCAGAAAGCAAGCGAACGCCAGGCACGTCAGCTGGCGGAGTTCTTCGATACGCGCCGTGCCGAGGCTCGCGCCGGGAACCTGAAAGCGGGGCAAGCCGGCCGCCAACGATCCCACCACCTTTACGCCGTGCTGCTCGACCCGGCCCAGCCAAGCCGCTGCGATGGCCGCCGCCACGACGGCCAATGCAATGGGCCGGCTGGGCAGGAACTTCTCGCCCAGCACCAGCGCCGCAATGGCGCCCAGGCCGATCGCCAGCGTGAGCAGGTTCGTATCGGGCGCCTGCTCGACGAGCCGAATTATGCGTTCAAAGAAGTCGTCCCCGCCGCCCTTGACCCCGAGAAGTTTGGGCAGCTGCGTGGAAGCAATGACCAGCGCCGCGCCGGTCTTGAACCCGGTTAAAATGCTTTCGGAGATGAAACGCACCAGCACGCTCAACCGCAGCAGCCAGGCCAGCGCAAAAATGCCGGCCATGATCAGCGCGGTCAACGACGCCAGGTTCGCCTGCCGCGCCGCGTCGCCGGCGGACAGACTCATTAGGGTGACGCCCAGAAGCAGGGAGACGGCGGAGGTCGGACCCACGGCCAGATGGCGCGACGATCCGAAGAGCGCATAGCCCAGGCCCGCTATCAGGTAGCAGTAGAGGCCCATCTGCGGCGGTATCCCGGCCAACCCGGCGTAAGCCAGCGACACCGGTACGGCATAGGCCGCCAGCGTTACGCCCGCGACGAGGTCGAAACGCAGCAACGCCGGCCGGTACTGTGGCAGCCAGCCTGCGATCGGCAAGGTCGACCAGCGGTGTTCACGCACGTCTGTCATATCCGGATCGCCGAAATCAACGCCTCATCCCAGGCAAACCCTTCCGGAATCAGTGAAGCTCACCCATTGCCGTTCGCGTAGAGCATTACCACGGAGCGCGGCGCCGCCCGATAGACCGCGCCTGAAACCGTCGGCGCCGTCTTCCACGGGACGATGTCCTGGGGCGAGTCGAGGCCGGTGTCGATCCATCGGCGCCATGCGCTCCCGTTCGCGGGCGCCGGCAGCTCAAAATCGAGCGGTTCCCAGTACGCGTTCAAGAAGAGGTGGAAGCGCAGGCCTTCCCGCCGCAACTCCGCCGCAAACGCCACGCTATGCGAACCATCGCTCCAGTCCGGCTCGTGCAGCTTCCGGCCGTGCCAGGCATGGTTCGCGCTGCCGATCAGGGAAAGCAGGCTCACGCGCTGACGTTCATGCTCCACGTCGCGCCAGAGGCGCCGTGCAATCAGCAGGGTGACGAAACGAAGCACGTCGGCGTGCTTCTCGATCCGCGTCCAGTCGAACCAGGTGAGTTCGTTGTCTTGGCAATAGGCGTTGTTGTTGCCGTGCTGCGTGTGCCGCACCTCGTCGCCCATCAGGATCATGGGCACGCCCAGCGACAGGAGCGTGACGGTCAGGTAGTTCTTCACCTGGCGATTGCGCAGCTTCTCCACCTCGGGGTCGTCGGTCGGCCCCTCCACGCCGCAGTTCCAGCTGCGGTTGTCGTCGCAGCCGTCACGGTTGCCTTCGCCGTTCACTTCGTTGTGCTTGTGGTTGTACGAGACGAGATCGTTGAGCGTGAAGCCGTCGTGACAGGTCGTGAAGTTGACGCTCTGCTCTGCCTCGCGCTGTTTGTGGCCGTAGATTTCGGGACTGCCGATCATCCGGTCGGCCACGCGCCGCACCGATCCCGGCTCACCGCGGAAGAAGTCGCGCACGTCATCCCGAAATCGGCCGTTCCACTCCTTCCAGGCGTCGCCGATGAAACGGCCCACGTGATACAGACCGGCCGCGTCCCACGCCTCGGCGATCAGCTTGGTCCCCGCCAGCACGGGCTCCGATTCGATGTCCCACAGCACCGGCGGATTCGGCAGTGGATGGCCGGTCGCATCGCGGGACAGGATGGAGGCGAGGTCGAAACGGAACCCATCGACGTGCATTTCCTCCACCCAGCAGCGGAGGCTGTCCACGATCATCCGGCGAACGACGGGGTGGTTGGCGTTCAGGGTATTGCCGCAGCCTGAGTAGTTGGCGTAGCGGCTGCCGCCTTCTTCAAGGATGTAGTAAGTCGGGTTATCGACGCCGCGCAAACAGAGCGTCGGGCCGCGTTCGTCGCCCTCCGCCGTGTGGTTATACACCACGTCGAGAATCACCTCGATCCCCGCCCGGTGCAAAGCCTTGACCATGTCCCGGAATTCGTCCACGGGGCCGAGCGGATCTCGACGCGAGCTGTACGCCGGGTGCGGGGCGAAGAACGAAACCGGCGCATAGCCCCAGTAGTTGACCTGTCCGGGCGGACAGTCCTGGGCGTCGAAGTGGAACACCGGCAGCAACTCCACGGCGGAGACGCTGAGCTGTTGCAGATACGGAATCTTCTCGATCAGCCCTGCGTAGGTCCCCCGGGTCTTTTCCGACACGCCGGAGCTGGGATGGCGGGTGAAGCCGCGGACGTGCATTTCGTAAATGACGGTACGCGCCGACGGCCGGCACAGCGGCGCGTCGCCTTCCCAGTCGTAGGCCGTCGGATCGACGACGACGCTTTTCATGGCGGTCCCGGCGTTGTCGCCTGGGCGCCGGGCGGCGTCGCGGTCATAGCTTTTCGGCGTCGCCACGCCCCGGCCGTAGGGGTCGAGCAAGACCTTGGCTGGGTCGAAGCGCCATCCGCGTTCCGGCGCCGGCGGCCCCTGGACCCGGTAGCCGTAGAGCTGGCCCGGACGCACCCCAGGAACAAAGACGTGCCAGTAGTGGTAGGTGCGGTTGGCTGCGGGGTCGAGTTGCAGCACCCGAGAAGGCCGGGCGTCCTCTTCGCCTTCGAAGAATAGCAGCTCCACCCCCGCGGCGGTGCGAGAGAAGAGGCTGAAATTGGCGCCTCGCTCGACGACCGTAGCGCCGAGGGGAGAGCTGCGGCCCGGGGCGTGCGGCGGAATCATCGTTGCCTCGTTGGGGTGGGTTCACCCAGCTGGCCGCCCTGCCTCATTGGCTGCTCATAAACTCGCACAACTGAACGATCGTTTCCCAATCCCCGCTCACGATGTCCTGGGCGTGGGCGAGGTTGTTGCGCAGCTTCTCCAGCCGCTTGACGGCCTCCTCGGCCTGGCTGCGCGAGGCGAAGACGGTGGTTTTCCGAATGCCTTCATGGCGGGCGATGATCTGGCCCTTGTCCGAGAATTGCAGGCAGTCGAGCAGCTGGACCGCCCGCCGTCGCCGTACGCGCTCCGATAGGAATTCCTGCGCTTTCTGCAAACGGGCCTCCGAGAGAAACTGCTTCCAGCTGTCCGCCGGGCAATGCCGCTCGATGAGTTCGGCGAAACGCATCTCGATCATCGTCACGACGCCGAAGAGCCACATACGCGCCGGCGCCTTTTGCAGATCGGCGCGCGTGACGAGGCCGGCCACCCGTCCGAAGGCGGTTAGGAACAAGAACGGCGCCCGATTCAGGCCCTGCAAAACCCTCAATAACGGCGCCGCATCGCTCAGAAGGATCGCTTCGTCGAGCGGATGCAGCCACTGGCCGCAGACGCCCGATTCCAGCGAATCCTTCGGCACGTAGCCGACAATCCAGCCGTCGCCGCGGATCCCGACGACATCAAGGCCCCGCGCCTCCATGTACGC
>DATKHW010000984.1:0-3271 GCA_035546275.1 Gemmataceae bacterium | reverse complement strand
GGCGTTTCGGGCCACACGGTCGGCCTCCTTATTGGGACCAGGGATCTCACCGATCCTATTGTAGCCGGCGCTTGCTCCGTCCGCCCGTTGTGGTATCGTGCAGGGACCGGGCGCGCCGACTCGCGGCGTTCGTCGCTATTCCCTCCCGTTGCGGAGGCGCCATGCAATTCCGTCTGGTCATCGAAAAAAAAGGCAAGCGCGCCAAGGTCGTGGAGCTGGACGCGGCCTGCGCCCGCGTCGGCCGCGCCCACGGCAACGAGGTTCGCATTCCCTCCGCCGACGTCAGCCGCCGCCACTGCGAGCTGCGCGTGGAGGACGGTCTGCTCAAGGTCGAGGACCTGGAGAGCGTCAACGGCACCTACCTCAACGGCGATTTGATCACCGGCGTCGCCGTGATCCGGCCGGGCGATCGACTGACCATCGGGCCCGTCGCCTTCATCGTCGAGTATGAGCTGACCCCCGCGGCGCTGGAGCGCTTGCGCGAGATGGATTACGAGGTCGTGGTGGAGGACGAAGACGACGAAGACGACGAAGCGGACGAGGAGGTCGAGGAGGAGGTAGACGAACCCGCGGAGGAGGCGCCGTCTCCCCGGCGAAGGGCGCGCCGGGACGAAGAGATCCTGGAAGTGGAGGCGGCGGAAGAAGAGGAAGTCGTCGAGGTGGAAGAGGCGCAGCGGATCGACTTGGACGACGTGACGTGGGACGCCTCCGGCGAGGGCGATCTGCGCGACCTCTTGACGCACCTCGACGAAGGGCAGGAGTCGCTGATGCCGCGGAAGCGGCCGGGGCCGCGCAAACGGCGCCCCGACCCCGACGAAGCGGAAGAATGAACGACGCGGTCACGTCGCATACAGCCAGCGCCGTCGATTCAGGTAAACCGACGGCGCCAGCAGCACCAGCAGGACCAGCCCGATCGTCCCGGCCAGCGCCGTGGCCAGTACGGCGTCCAGCAGAATCAACCCCATCAGCGATCGTTTCACCGCCGACTGCACCCGGGAAGGCGTCGGCGTCCGCACGGCGGCCGCCACGGGAAAGCCGACGAAGAAACCCAGCGCGACGAGCAGGTACGGAAACAGCGGCGAGCTGGGATCGGGCGTCGCCACTTCCGGCAGCGGCAGCAGCGGCAGCGGCAACGTCAGCAGCAGGCTGAGCAGCATGAGACAGGCGGCCGCGACCAGGGCGGTCCGGTTGCTGACCCGCGCCTCCGTCCGCGCCAGCCATGTGACGCCCGTGATGTAGAGGCCGACGAGAAAGCCCAGATACACGCCGCGCGTCGGCAGCAGGGCGGCGGCCGGCGCCACGCCCAGCATGACGTTGAGGAAACGGCACGCTCCCATCCCTGCCGGGCCGATCACGGTGCGTTTGAGCCAGCCGTCGTAGAGGAAAATCGCGGCCGTGAGCAGCAACGCCAGAACGGCGAGAGGGACGATCGCCCCCGCCAGCACACCAGCCAAAACGGCGAACGCCAGGCCGGCCGCCATGAGAATCAAGCCGCAGAGAGCCGCCTGCCGCGGCGAAATCTGCCCCGAAGGAATGGGCCGCTCCGGCCGGTCGCGATTGTCCTCTTCCCGATCGAAATAGTCGTTCCAGACCATGCCGCCGCAGTAGAGGCAGGCCGACGCCGCCAGCAACGGCAAGTACGCCGGCCACATGCCCCATCCGACGAGCGACCCAACGGCCAGGAAACCGAGCAGGATGTCGGCCAGCGGCGTCGGCAGGTTCGGCAGCCGGACGAGCTGGGCGTAGGCCTGGAGGCGGTTCATGCGGCGGCCAGCGCCTCCCTGATTCGCTTCAGGCCGCGGCGGGCGGCCTCGTCCGGGTTCTCGACGTAGGGGTACAGCTCAATCGTCAGCCAGCCGTTGTAGCCGATGCCTTTGATCGCCCGCAGCACGGCGTCGAAGTCGATGGCGCCGTCGCCGGGAATGAGGTGCTGATGAATGCGAGTGGCGGCGATGTCTTCGAGATGGAAATGGCGGATGTACTTGGCCACGCGCGGAATGGTCGTCGCCGGGTCGTCCTTGACGCAGTAGGAGTGGCCCACGTCGAAGTTCATGCCGACGGCCGGGGAGTCGATGTGCCGCATGAATTCCAGGAACTGGTCGGCCGTTTCGATCAGCAGCCCCGGCTCCGGCTCCACCAGCAGCAGGACGCCTTCCTTCTCCGCATGGTCGGCGACCGGCTTGATCATCTCGACGAACAGCTTCAGCGCCGCCGACCATGATGCGCCCGGCTCGACGGGGCCGCCTGGCTCGGTGGTGATGCAGCGGGCGCCGATCTCGCGGGCCAGAGTCAGGGCGCGGCAGGTGTGGTCGATGCGAATCTGGCGATAATGGCGGTCCGGCTCGATCCAGGACGGGTGCCAGTAGCGCTGCCGGGGATCGTTGACCGCGTGCATCATGAAGGCGTTGACGTTGGAGATCGCCAGGCGGCTCTGGGCGAGGGCGTCGCGGATCGCCTGCTTCTGCTCGGGCAAGAGGAAGGCCGGCCAGGCGTGCGGCACGTCGGCCATGACCTCGACGCCGGCGTAGCCGAGGGCGGCCAGGCGCCGCACGGCCTCGGCGAAGGAGTAATTCAGATAGGCATTGGTGCTGAACGCCAGTTCCATCAGGGGTTCCACTTACCAGCACGCAGCGCCAGCAAGTGCTTCCGTCAGAACACTTGCTGGCGCTGCGTGCTGATTCAATAAAGCACGATCACTCGCCGCAGACTTCATCCAGCACATCCTCGGCGACATAGATCGGCACGTTGGCGGTGACGGCCAGGGCGATGGCGTCGCTGGGCCGGCAATCGACTTCGACCATTTCGCCGTTCTGGCGGATGCGGAGCTTGGCGTAGTAGGTGTGCTCGCGCAGCTCGCTGATGTAGATGTCGCGCAGCTCGCCGCCCAGCGCGTCGATGGCGCCGGCGACCAGGTCGTGGGTGAGGGGGCGGGGCGACTCCAGCTTCTTGACGCGGCGGTCGATGCTGGTGGCCTCGAAGATGCCGATCATGATGGAGAAATTGCGATCGCCCTCCACCTCTTTCAGCAAGATCACCTGCTGCTCGTGGATCTCGCTGATGATGATGCGCTTCAACTCCATGTGGACCGGCACGGCAGCCTCTCTTTCACGGGCACTGCGCAGCCGCGCGGGACGGCCTTCCGTGGGGGCGCGGTTGCGAGTCGTCCCGCTGCGGACGGATAGTGGATTATAGAAGCCGTGGAGGAAAGCGGTCAAGAAAGGCCGTGGCTGGTAGGTCTCCCTTCGGGTCGGTGTTGGGGGGGGGGGGGGGG